>JAQVEQ010000246.1 GCA_028697875.1 Novosphingobium sp.
CAAGTCCGGCGCGCCGCGCTCTCTCGCACAAGTCATGGACTCGTTCCGTCAGCGCATGGCCAGCGCCATGGCGGAGGAAGGCAATGCCCTGCCCCCGTCCGTTTCGCCGGCCTACCCGGCAGCGGCCGGAGCCCCGGTCCAGCCGGCGCCTCCGGCCGGAGGCCCGCTCGCCCGCGAATTCCACGAAATGGCCGCCAGCCAGACCCAGCGCGGCAGCGTCTCCATGGGCGAAACGCTGCGCCAGGCGTTCGCCAGTTCCGGCGGCCAGCCCGCCATGATGCCCGCCAACGTCAAGGCGGCCTACTCCAAGCTTAAGGCATACGGTCTATGAGCGCTTCGCCTTTCCCGAAAGCCGCGGCCTTCGCGCTTCCGCTGGGGATCCTCACGATCATCCTGCTGATGATCATGCCGATCCCGGCCTTGCTGCTGGACATGTTCTTCGTCCTCAACATCGCCCTGTCGGTCGCGGTCCTGATGGCGGCGATGAACGCCCAGAAGCCGCTCGACTTTTCCTCGTTCCCTTCCGTCCTGCTTTTCGCGACGCTGCTGCGCCTGGCGCTGAACGTCGCCTCGACCCGGATCGTGCTGGTCCACGGCCACGAGGGCGGCGCTGCGGCAGGCCATGTGATCGAGGCCTTCGGCGCTTTCCTGGTGGGCGGCAATTTCGCCGTCGGCCTGTTCGTGTTCCTCATCCTGATGGTCATCAACCTGGTGGTCGTCACCAAGGGTGCCGGGCGCGTGTCGGAAGTTTCGGCACGCTTCACGCTCGACGCCCTGCCCGGCAAGCAGATGGCCATCGACGCCGACCTTGCCGCCGGGCTGATGACTGCCGACGAAGCCAGGGCGCGCCGCCGCGAAGTGGCGACCGAGGCCGATTTCTACGGTTCGATGGACGGCGCCAGCAAATTCGTGAAAGGCGACGCCATCGCCGCACTGCTGATCCTCGGCCTCAACGTGATCGCGGGTTTCTGCCTCGGCATGATTAGCCATGGCCTCAGCGCCTCGCTCGCGGCCGAACGCTACGTCACGCTGGCGGTCGGCGACGCTCTCGTCGCGCAGGTTCCCGCGCTGCTGCTGTCGATCGCCGCGGCGGTCATCGTCACCCGCGTGTCCGACAGCCGCGACCTGTCGGGGCAGATCGGCGGACAGTTCTCCAATCCGCGCATCTGGTTGCCGGTCGCCTGCATCCTGTGCGTGCTCGGCCTGATCCCTGCGATGCCGCAAACGATCTTCCTGCCCGCCGCGGCAGTGGCCGGCAGCATCTGGTGGCACCTGCACAAGCGCGAGAAGCTGCCCGAGCCCCCGATCGAACCGGTTGTCGAGGCCGATCCCTCGCGCATTACGATCGACGAGGTCAGCGATCACACGCTGGTCACGATCGAGGTCGGCTATGGCCTGGTTCACCTGATCGACGACCGCCATGGCTCACCGCTGGTTTCGCGGATAACCGGCGTGCGCAAGCAGCTCTGCCAGGAACTCGGCTTCATCGTTCCCCAGTTCCGCATCCGCGATGCGATCGAACTGCCGCCGAACGACTACCGGATCGTGCTGGGCGGCGTACCGCTCGGCGGGGCAAGTATCCGCCCGGGCAAGGTGCTGGCGATCGATGCGGGCGACGTCCTCGCGGAAACCGCGCTCCTTGGCGAAACCACCCGGGATCCCAGCTTCGGCTGCCCCGCCACCTGGATCGATCCGGCGCAGAAGGACCACGCGATCGCGCAAGGTTACCTCACGGTCGACGCGGGTACCGTCATTGCCACGCATCTCAACCAGCTTCTTAGCCAGCAGCCCGAAAAACTGCTCGGCCCGGATCAGGTCCACGACCTGTTGCAGTCGGTGAAGGAACATGCCTCGCAACTGGTGGAGACGGTTTACCCGCAGCCGCTGACGCTGGCCGCGATCACGCGCATCCTGCGCACCCTGTTGAGCGACGGCATCCCGCTGAACCATCCGCTGCCGATCCTGTCGAGCCTCAGCGGCGCGGTTCAGCACACGCTCGACCACAAGGCGCTGGTGGATACCGTGCGGGCCGACTTGGGCGCCCTGATTATCGGCAGGGTCTGCGGACCTTACCAGCAACTGCCTGTCATCACGCTGGATGCGCGGCTCGAGGACATGATCCTCCAGGGACTGCGCGATCCCGCTTCCGGCGAGCCGGTGATCGAACCCGACCTGGCCCGCAACATCGGCGACCGTGTCGCCCAACTGCTGGCCACGCGCCCGCCGGGGACCTGTCCGCCGGCGCTTATCGTCCAGCCCGGCACGCGCAGGGCGATGGCCGCCCTGCTCCGCCTGCGCGCGCCTTCGTGCCTCGTCCTGTCGATTGCGGAACTCCCGCCGACCCAGCCGATCGAAGTGCTGGCGGTCGTGGGCGACGAGAACGACGGCCACACCCAGAACCGACACACCCCCAACCAAGTCGAAAGCATTGCCGCATGATCAGCAATCACCAATCCTTCGCCACGGCACGGGCCTACAACGATCCGACGGCAGCCGTCGTGGAACGCTTCGTCCCCATGGTCCGCAAGCTGGCGTGGCACCTGCACGGTTCCGCCGGGTCGGACATCGAACCGGAAGACCTGGTTCAGGCGGGCCTTGTCGCCCTGACCGAATGCGCGCAGCGCCATTCCGGCCCCGATGCCGACGGATTTGCCGCATATGCCAAGATCCGCGTGAAAGGCGCGATGATCGACCAGTTGCGGCGCTCCGCCCCGCTGTCGCGCGGCGCAATCCAGCGCAGGCGTGAGATAAGGGAAGCCGAAAACCGGCTTTGGGGCCGCCTCGGGCGCGAACCGAGCACTGCCGAACTGGCCGCGGCGATGGATCTCGCCCCGCGCGAACTCAATGCCATGCGCACCGCCAGCGAACCGTTGCATTTCGATTCCATCGACGAGGCCTATTCCGACACGGACATGGCATTCCGCGACCAGTCGGCGGACGCCTTCACTGTCATGGTCTCCAGCGAGAATCGGGAAGCGCTGATCGCCGCCATCTCCGGCCTTCCAAAGCGCTTGCAACTGGTCATCCAGTTATATTTCGTCGAGGAGCTCAACCTTTCCGAGATCGCCGGAGTACTGGGCGTAACCGTGCCTCGCGTTCATCAGCTGAAAGATCAGGCGCTCCAGAAAATCCGTAGCGAACTGCTCCGCTACGGTGTCGAATCATCCGAATAATGCATGTCACAAGCATGAAAGGCTTGTTGCAATTAGTACCGTACAAACCGGTCAGACTTCCAGTTAGGCAAAGCGTTAACTAAACACTTGCGGCACGCCGCCTTCCGTCATAGGGGCGCTACGTAGAAGTGCGTGGGGGTTCGCATTTCGAGCCAGCCATAGGGCCGGATTCCCGTAGCCGTGCGATCTGCTGGATCGTCGGCCATGGGACCGCTCGGTTTGCTCGGACGCGAAGCCATCGGGGGAAATTATGGCAAGTGCGCAGCAAACGGGGTTCCAGCAGGTCGTACATATCGTCGACGACAACCATCGCATCCGGGCGCAGATCGCGATGACCGTGGTGCAAAGCGGGGGCCATGCGGAAATCTACGAGGGCTTGGACGAACTGCTCGACGCGAAGCCCGGCAACGGAACCGTCCTGGCAAGCGATGCGGCAGGCCAGGCAACTCAGATCGTGACCCGGCTGCAAGCGGGCGAGGTGTTC
>JAQVEQ010000247.1 GCA_028697875.1 Novosphingobium sp.
GCCCTGCAAGGACATCGCCCGTGCCCGCCACCGAAAGCCAGCTCGTCGCCGGGCGCGCGATAGCGACCCGGCCGTCCGGCGCGGCGACAATCGTATCGGGGCCCTTGGCGACGATCACCATGCCGCTCGCCCGCGCCAGCACCTTGGCAGTGTGCAGCTTGTTCGTTTCGTCGATGCCGTAGGCGGCCGCGAGTTTCTGCAACTCGCCTTCGTGCGGCGTTGCGACTACCGGCCTGTCCCAGTCACCCAGCATTTCCGGCCGGAACAGAACCAGCGCATCCGCATCGAGCACCAGCGGGAAATGGCCCTGCAGCACCGCCTGCAAGCGCTCCCGCATGGCAGGCGATCGGCCCAGCCCCGGCCCGGCAAGGACCGCGCAGATCCGCGGGTCTTCCAGCGCCACATCGACCGGGCCCGTTTCCGCCACCAGTTCCGGCGGCCGCTGGGCGGGCGGATTCTCGGATGCGAGCTTCACGTAACCCGCACCGCCCCGCATTGCCGCGCCGCACGCCAGCAAGGTCGCGCCCGGCATTTCCCCGGCGGCAACCAGTGCAAGGCCGCGCGAATATTTGTGCGCATCGACAGCAGGCGGTGCGAAACGGGGCTTGGCCACCAGTCTCGCCGCTTCCTCCACCGGCCCGACGCCGATCGGCACGAGGCGGCGTTCACCCATCCATTCGGCTGACGGCATCAGCCAGTGAGCGTATTTCCATGCGCCCAGCGCAATCGTGAGGTCGTAGACCGGCAGCCAGCCGTTGAGCGCGACGCCCGCGTCGCTGTCGATCCCGCTCGGCATGTCGATTGCCACGCGCTGCGCGTGAGTGCGGGCCAGATCGGTCAGGCAATGAAGCGCCGCCGGGGCCAGCGGGCGGCTGAGGCCGCTGCCGAACAGGCAATCGACCAGCACTTCACCATGCGGACGGGCTGTGCCCTTCAACACTTCGCCCTGATAGAGCGAGCGGGCATTGCGCGCGGCATCCGTAGCCGGTTCATACGGCGCGACAACGACTACCGGGGCAGCGCGCGCACGTAGGGCTTCGGCAATCACATAGCCGTCCCCACCGTTGTTCCCTGGACCGCAGAGCACTGTCACCTTGCGGTGCGCGGCCATGCGCCAGACATATTCGGCAGCGCCCCTTCCGGCGATCTGCATCAGCGAATCGACCGTCTCGCCGCCAGCGATCAGCGCGTCTTCCGCCGCGCGCATCTGCGCGACCGTGAGTATCTGGTCAGGGTTTGTCTGCATGGTCCTTCGCCGTGGCCGGGAAACGATAACGATCAGATGCGACCGCGACTTCGAGCGTGTCGCCCGAAAGACGCGTTTCGGCCTGTTCCATGCCGTCGGCAGCCGCCAGTCCCGTGCCGTCGGTCATGACTTCGAAGCGCCTGAACCCGCCGTCGGGGTGGCGCACCGTCAGGAACAGGGCGCCTTCCTCGCGATTGCGCTCCACCACGCAATCCGTTGCGAATTGTGCCGCACCGCCCAGTGCGCAGGCGATCCGCTCGCCCCCGCTCTGTGCGGGCGGTGCCTCGGCATCGCCCGGCGAACAGGCGGTCACGGCCAGGGAAAGGCTCCCAAGCACCGTGACCTTCGACAAGCTCGGGCTGAGCGAACGCTTGCACACGGGCTGTGTTCCGCAATCCGCTCGCCCCAGGCCGGTCGATGGGCGCGCATTGCCAGTACGGAACACTGCCGGAATCATCGGCCCCGCTTCAGCTGGCTGAGATCGCGCACGGCGCCCCGTGCCGCACTGGTGGTCATCGCGGCATAGGCCTGCAAGGCAACGGAGACCTTGCGCTTGCGCGGCTTGGCGGGCTGCCATGCGGCATCGCCCTTGGCCTCCATCGCTTCGCGGCGGGCGGCCAGTTCGTCGTCGCTGATCGCCAGGTGGATCGTGCGGTTGGGGATATCGATTGCGACCGTATCGCCATCCTCGACCAGGCCAATGGCACCGCCTTCCGCCGCTTCGGGCGAGACGTGGCCGATCGACAGGCCCGACGTACCGCCGGAGAAGCGCCCGTCGGTAATCAGCGCGCAGGCCGCGCCGAGGCCCTTCGATTTAAGGTAGCTGGTCGGGTAGAGCATTTCCTGCATGCCCGGCCCGCCCTTCGGCCCTTCGTAGCGGATCACGACCACGTCGCCGGCCACGACCTGCCCGGTGAGAATGGCGGTGACCGCCGCATCCTGGCTCTCATAGACCTTGGCCGGGCCGGTGAACTTGAGGATCGATTCGTCAACGCCAGCCGTCTTCACGATGCAGCCGTCGCGGGCGATATTGCCGTACAGCACCGCGAGACCGCCATCCTGGCTGAAAGCGTATTCCTTCGAACGGATCACGCCATGCTGGCGGTCAAGGTCGAGGTTGTCCCAGCGCCGGTCCTGGCTGAACGCGGTCTGCGTCGGCACACCGCCCGGCGCGGCGAGGAAGAAGTCCTGCACCGCTTCGTCGTTGGTGCGCGAGATGTCCCAGGCGTTGAGCGCATCGCCCAGCGTACGGCTGTGGACCGTCGGCAGGTCGGTGTGGATCAGCCCGGCCCGGTCAAGCTGACCGAGGATAGCCATGATCCCGCCCGCGCGGTGGACGTCTTCCATGTGGACGTCGTTCTTCGCCGGAGCGACCTTGGACAGGCACGGAACCTCGCGCGAAAGGCGGTCGATATCGGCCATGGTGAAGTCCACGCCCGCTTCCTGCGCGGCGGCGAGCAGGTGGAGCACGGTGTTGGTCGACCCGCCCATGGCGATATCGAGGCTCATGGCGTTCTCGAACGCCTGGAAATTGGCGATGGCACGCGGCAGGACGCTTTCGTCGTCCTGCTCGTAATAGCGGCGGCACAGTTCGACCGCGAGCTGCCCGGCGCGCAAGAACAGCTGCTTGCGCTCGGCATGGGTCGCCAACATCGAACCGTTGCCGGGCAGCGACAAGCCCAGCGCCTCGGTCAGGCAGTTCATCGAATTGGCGGTGAACATGCCCGAACACGAGCCGCAGGTCGGGCAGGCAGAACGTTCGATGCTCTGCACTTCCTCGTCCGTCATGTGCTCGTCGGCGGCGGCAACCATGGCATCGACGAGGTCGAGCGCATGTTCCTTGCCGCGCAGGACGACCTTGCCGGCCTCCATCGGCCCGCCCGAGACGAACACCACCGGGATATTGATGCGCAGGGCCGCCATCAGCATGCCGGGCGTGATCTTGTCGCAGTTCGAGATACAGACCATGGCGTCGGCGCAATGGGCGTTGACCATGTATTCGACACTGTCGGCAATCAGGTCGCGGCTAGGCAGCGAATAGAGCATGCCGTCGTGGCCCATGGCGATCCCGTCGTCGACCGCGATGGTGTTGAATTCCTTGGCAACGCCGCCAGCCGCCTCGATCTCGGCGGCGACCATCTGGCCGAGGTCCTTCAAGTGGACGTGGCCGGGCACGAACTGGGTAAAGCTGTTCACCACGGCGATGATCGGCTTGCCGAAATCGCTGTCCTTCATGCCGGTCGCGCGCCACAGGCCACGGGCACCCGCCATGTTGCGGCCATGGGTGGAAGTGCGGGAACGATAGGCAGGCATGGACAGGCTCCGGTTCGGCGTCTTGGCAATCTGGTTGAAGGAGGCCCCTACTCCAGCTTTCCGGCCAGCC
>JAQVEQ010000248.1 GCA_028697875.1 Novosphingobium sp.
GCACCCTCTCGCGCTGGTGCGAGGAAGTGGTGGCCCTGGTCGAAGCCCTGCTGGCCGGAAAGCCGGCCGTGCTGGTCGGTTCGTCGATGGGCGGCTGGCTGATGCTGCTGGCCGGCCGCGCGCTGGGGGACAGGCTGGCCGGGCTGGTCGGGATCGCCGCCGCGCCGGACTTCACCGAATGGAGCCGCTCCGGCGAGGAAAAGGCCCGGCTGGCGGCGGGCGAGACGATCTACGAGGACAACCCCTACGGCCCCGAACCGACGCCGACCCATCCCGGCTTCTGGGCCGATGGACAGCGGCTGCTCCAGCTTGAATCCGAGATCCCGCTCGATTGCCCGGTGCGGCTGATCCACGGGCAATGCGATGCCGACGTGCCGTGGGACATCGCGCTGCGCACGGCGGAGAAACTGCGTTCACGCGACGTGCAGGTGATTCTCGTCAAGGACGGCGAGCACCGTTTCTCCCGCGAATCCGACATCGACCTGATCCTGCGGACCATCGCGGCCCTGCCCGGAGCCGAAGCCCCATGATCGCCGCCCTGCTGCTTCCCGTCCTTGCCCAGGTCGCCGCCCCCGCCGGCCCCGCCTTGCCCGGTCCCGCCCTGCCCGGTCCCGCCTTGCCCGGCAGCGACGGCAAGGCCGGCAAGATGGCCGCCTTGCTGCCGCAGGGCGACGACCGGCTACAGGCCTGCCTCCACCTGGCGCAGGACGATCCCGACGCGGCGATCAGGACCGCTGGCGACTGGCTGTCCGAAAGCAAGGGCGACGCCAAGACGTTCCCCTATCAGTGCCTCGGCGCCGCCCTGGCGCGGCTCGGCCAATGGGAAGAAGCGGAGCAGGCCTTTCTCGAGGCGCGCAAGGCCTTGCCCGAATCGGAAACGATACGCCGCGCCCGGCTGGCCGCCATGGCCGGCAATGCCGCGCTGGCGGACCGGCGTTACGAAGCGGCGCTGGCCTCGCTCGACCTCGCCAAGGCCGGGGCGGCCGATGGCGGAGACGCGGACCTGGCCGGCGGGATCGAAATCGACCGCGCCCGGACGCTCGCCAATCTCGGGCGCCCGGCCGAAGCCGGGGAAGCCCTGGCCGCCGCGCGCAAGGAAAGCCCGGACAATGCCGAAGCCTGGCTGCTGTCGGCCACGCTTGCCCGGCGCGAAGGCCGGCTGGCGGACGCCCAGGCCTATATCGAAAAGGCCGTGGAGCTGAATCCGGTCGACCTCCAGACCGGGCTCGAAGCCGGAGTCATCGCCATGCTGGCCGGCCACGAGGACGCCGCCCGCAAGAGCTGGCAATCGGTGGCCGACGCCGACCCGGCTAGCGACGAGGGCAAGGCCGCCAAAGCCTATCTCGCGCAGATCGGCGCGCCATGATCCCGCTGTCCGTCCTCGACACCGTGCCGGTCAGCGAAGGCAGCACCCCGCGCGAGGCGTTGCAGGCCACGGCGGCGCTGGCGCAAGTGGCCGAACGGCGCGGCTACCTGCGCTACTGGATCGCCGAACACCACGCGATGGAAGGGATTTCGGGCGGCGCGACGTCGGTCGTGATCGCGCATGTCGGCCATGCGACGGCCACTATCCGCATCGGCGCGGGCGGGATCATGCTGCCCAATCACAATCCTTTCGTGATCGCCGAACAGTTCGGCACGCTGGACGCGCTGTTCCCCGGCCGGATCGACCTCGGGCTCGGCCGCGCGCCCGGCGCGGACAGCCGCATCGCTCACGCCATGCGCAAGAACATCGCCCAGGCGGCGGAATATTTCCCGCAGGACGTGATGGACCTGCGGACCTATTTCGACGGCAAGGCGGACATCCCGCTGCGGCCCAACCCCGGATGGGGCGCCGGCGTGGAGATGTGGGTGCTTGGTTCCAGCCTGTTCGGCGCCCAGCTCGCCGCGCAGCTCGGCATGCCCTATGCCTTCGCCAGCCATTTCGCACCCGACCACCTCGATGCGGCCCTGGCGCTTTACCGCGAACGCTTCGAACCGTCCGAGCATCTGGCCCGGCCCCATGTCATGGCGGCAATGACCGCGATCGCCGCCGAAACCGACCGCGAGGCACGGACGCTCGCCAGTTCGCAGGAACAGATGTACGTCGCGCTGCGCAGCGGCCAGCCGGTCAAGATCCGGCCGCCCATCCCCGATTACCGCGAAAGCCTGCCGGTTCAGGCGCAGGCCATGCTCGCCCATCTCGGGCAGGCAAGCGCCGTGGGCGGCCCCGCGACGGTCAGGGAAGCGATCGGCCGTTTCGTCGAACGCACCGGGGCCGACGAACTGATCGTGTCGGGCGCGACTTTCGATCCGGCGGCCCGCCGCGAATCGCTGGACCTGACAATGGATGCGCTTTCGGCCTAGATGGAGGCGGTTGCGGCCCATTTTGTCCGCATCGGGGCTTGACGGCGCGTCCATTTCCGCCAAGTCAGCACCTCCATGGACAAGGCAGACATCGTAATCGTTGGGGCGGGGCATGGCGGCGCACAGGCAGCCATCGCGCTCAGGCAAAACAAGTTCGAAGGCTCGATTCTGATGATCGGGCGCGACAGCGAACCGCCCTACGAGCGGCCGCCGCTGTCCAAGGAATACTTCGCGCGCGAGAAGGAATTCGAACGGATCTATATCCGCCCGCCGAAGTTCTGGGGTGACAAGGACGTCGCCCTGCGCCTCAATTCCACAGTGACCGCCGTCGATCCGGCCGCCCACACCCTCACGCTCGCCGACGGCTCCACGGTCGGTTACGGCAAACTGATCTGGGCCACGGGCGGCGACCCGCGCCGCCTGTCCTGCCCCGGCGCGGACCTCGCCGGCGTGCACGGGGTGCGCGACAAGGCCGATGCCGACCGGATGATGGCGGAACTCGACGGCGGAGCGCAGAACATCGTCGTCATCGGCGGCGGCTATATCGGGCTGGAAGCGGCCGCGGTCATGACCAAGCTCGGCCGCAAGGTCACCTTGCTCGAAGCGCTGCCGCGCGTGCTGGCCCGCGTGGCGGGCGAACAGCTTTCGGACTTCTACCAGGCCGAACATCGCTCCAAGGGCGTCGACCTGCGCCTGAATGCCATGGTCGACAGCCTTGAAGGCGCGGACGGCAAGGTCACCGGCGTGAAACTGGCAGACGGCGAAGTGGTTCCGGCCGACATGGTCGTGGTCGGGATCGGCATCATCCCGGCGGTCGGGCCGCTGATCTCCGCCGGGGCGGCGGGCGCCAACGGGGTCGACGTCGACGAATATTGCCGCACGTCGCTGCCCGACATCTATGCCATCGGCGATTGCGCGGCCCATGCCAACGATTTCGCCGACGGCGCGGTGATCCGCCTCGAATCGGTGCAGAACGCCAACGACATGGCCAACACCGCGGCCAGGGACATCGTGGGCGATCCGCAGCCCTACCACGCGCTGCCGTGGTTCTGGTCCAACCAGTACGATCTCAAGCTGCAGACCGCCGGCCTGTCGATCGGACATGACCAGACGGTCCTGCGCGGCGATCCGGCGACGCGCGGTTTCTCGGTCGTCTATCTCAAGGGCGGCAAGGTCGTCGCGCTCGACTGCGTCAACGCGATGAAGGACTACGTCCAGGGCCGCAAGCTGGTGGAAGCGGGCGCGGTGATCGCGCCGGAACTGCTGGCCGATGCGG
>JAQVEQ010000249.1 GCA_028697875.1 Novosphingobium sp.
ATGATGCTGGCAATGACGAAAGGCGAAGCCGCGACCAAAAGCCAGAGTAAGGCATTCGCCGCGCTGGGGCTGGACGCCACGAAGGTCGCCAACGCCATGCAAGAGGATGCGGGCGGCGCGATCACCGACATTCTGGAACGGCTGAAGAAGCTGCCCGAAGCGCAACAGGCGGCCACGCTGACCCAGCTGTTCGGATCGGAAAGCGTGGCGGCCATCGCCCCGATGCTGACCAACCTCGACCGGCTGAAGCAGAACCTGGCACTGGTGGGCGACAAGACCGCCTACGCGGGCAGCATGCAAAAGGAATACCTGACCCGCATCGCCACCACCGAAGGCGCCGTGGGGCTGGCGACCAATGCGCTGAAGGCGATCAACATCACGCTGGGCACCGAATTGCTGCCCACGATCACGGCCGGCGCGCAAAAGGTGGTGGCCATTGCCAATGCCGTGCGCGGATGGACCAAGGAACACCCCGGACTTGCCAAGGGCCTGCTGATGACCTGGACGGCCGCATCCAGCCTTGTCCTCGGGCTTGGCGGACTGAAATTCGGCCTTGGGCTGGTGCTGGGGCCGTTCGGCACGCTGTTCCGCGTCGTCAAGACGAATGGCCCAATGCTGATGCGGCTGTTCACCGGAATCCGCACGGCCGCGCTGTTCATGGGCAGCGGCCTGTTGCGTGCCGGGGCGATGATGCTGGCCAATCCCATTGTGCTGGTCATCGCCGCGATTGTCGCGGCCGTCGCTTTCGCCGGGTACATGATCTACCGCCATTGGGACAAAATTTCCGCCGCGCTCAAGGCTGGTGTGGCGTGGGTCAAGGGCGCGATCGGCGGCTTGCCCGATTGGCTGAAGAACCTCGGCGCCATGATGATGAACGGCCTGCTGCTGGCGCTGAACCCGGTCCTTCTCGCCAAACGCCTGGTGGAAATCGCCAAGGCCGGGATTACCGCCTTCAAGAACTACTTCGGGATCAAGTCCCCCTCCCGCCTGATGATGGGTATGGGCGGTTACATCACGGGCGGGCTGGCAGTCGGCATCGATCGCGGCAAAGGCGCGGCCATCGGTGCGGCCAAGGCCATGGCGACGGGCGTTGCCGGGGCCAGCCTGGCCAGTGCCGGCATGGCACCGGCAGCGACTGGCGGCGGCCGGGCTGGGGTAATCCAGCAATTCGGCCCCGTCACAATCATGATCACGGCAGCGCCCGGACAAAGCCCGCAGGACATTGCTGAAGCCGTATCCGCCGCCCTGGGGCAGCAGGCCGATATCAAGCGCGCATCGCACCGTTCCGCCTTCACCGACACCTAGGAACCTATCACATGCGCATGCTCGCTCTCGACATGTTCGTTTTCCAGATCGGAACCATGCCGTTCCAGGAACTGCGCCAGCGTTTCGATTGGCGCTTTGCCGACAGCGATCGTTTTCGCGTCCGCCAGGCCACCCAGTTCGTAGGCGTCGGCGCCGAAACCGTGGAACTGGCGGGCGTGCTTTATCCGGGTGACGGGATCGGCGCCTATGGCTCGATCGAGACGCTGAAATCGATGGCAAATGCCGGGGAATCCTATGAACTGACGTTAGGCACAGGGGAAGTGATGGGCAACTTCACCATTCGGGGGCTGGACCTGACCAAATCGGTGTTCTTCGAAGACGGCGCTCCGCGCAAAGCTGACTTCACCCTGATGCTGATGCGGGTCGATGACTGACGGCTTCACCCTGCCCTATGCCACGTGGACGGTGACGCTGGACGGCGAAGACCTGACGGCGAAGATCAATCCGCGCCTGCTGTCGGCCAGCATTTCGCAAAAGCGGGAGGACGAAGCCGATCAGCTGGACATCGTGCTGGAAGACGCGGACGGGAAGTTCGCCATTCCCAAGCCGGGCAAGCTGCTGAAGGTTGCCATGGGGTGGGCACGCGGCACCGGCCTGCCGCAAGGGCTGATCCAGATGGGCACGTTCAAGGTCGACGAAGCCCGCTGGGGCGGCCCGCCGGACAGGATCACCATCCGCGCCCGCAGTGCCGACTTCACCGATGCCTTCCGCATCCGCAAGGAACGCGGCTTCGTGGGCAGGACGGTATCCGATGTCCTGGGCAAACTGGCATCCGACAACGGTCTGAAGGCCGCGATTGACGACACGCTGGGCGCGAAGACGATCCCCGCCCTTGGCCCCGGCGCGAAAAGCGATGCGGCGCTGCTGAAGGCACTGGGCAAGCGGTTCGATGCCGTCGCCACGGTCAAGAACGGATCGCTGATCTTCGTGCCGATCGGCAGCGGCAAGGCCCCCGGCGGGTCCGCGCTGCCCGGTGAAACCATCGACCGCGCCGCCACCAGCAGCGTGAGCTACGAACGGGTCGAGCGGGAGAACTACGGCGGCGTTGTGGCCGTGTGGCACGACAAGGCGACCGGCGAACGCAAACAGGTACAGGCAGGCGGCAGCGGGGACAGCAACGCCAAGCCCAAGCGCATCCGCAAGGTCTTCGCCAACGAAGCCGACGCCCGGCACCATGCCGAAGCGGAAGACACCCGCATTTCCCGCACCAAGGCCAAGGCCACCATCGACCTGCCCCTTGGCCGCCCGGACATCTACCCGGAACGCCCCATCACGCTAACCGGCTTCAAGCCGGAAATCGACGCGCGCGACTGGATCGTGGCCGAAACCACCCACACCATGGACGGCGACGGCGGGCTGAAGAGCAAACTGGTGCTTGAGGCGAAGACCTGATCTAGCCTTCCGGGAATCCGTCGATGAGCCGGCACATCACGATTGACGATCATGCACAATCGCGAAAAGGTGCGGGGTGAATTGCTCGCCCCTATCGCCCTTTCCGCCGCCTTGGTGTCCTGCACTGTCACTGACGGCGACACGCTGCGTTGCGGGCCGGAACGGGTGCGCCTGCTGGGGATAGATGCCCCGGAAATGCCCAGCCACTGCCGCAAGGGGCGCGACTGCGCGCCGGGCGATCCGTATGCCAGCAAGGCCGCCCTCGTCCGCGCGATCGGCACGGCCAAGGTGCGCCTGGTGCGCGTGGGCACCGACCGATACGGGCGCACGCTGGCCGTGGCTTATGCCGGAACGGTCAACCTGTCCTGCGCCCAGCTGGCGGCCGGGCAGGCGATCTACAAGCCACGCTGGGATACAGGCGGCCGGATCGGCCGGGAATGCCCCGGCCGAGTGCCGCCAGTAAAACACGGGGCATGATTAGGCGCCCCGCCTGAACACATCACTGGATGGCGCAATCCGACAGCTGCGGAGAACCGATGACTTCCGACACGCCAGCGCAAAGCAAGGCGATGTCCTGCCCTTTCGAAAGCTCTGCAGCTTTCGGCTCATCCGCTTCGACAAGAGATGCCTGCGCCGGCATGTATTCATTGCTGGTTTCCAACTGGACAACAGGCTTGTCCATGAAATCGAGCGTGATTCCAGCCACCTTGCCGCTGACAAGAAGCGGCTTGTCCCCGTACTTCATTTGGGCGGCGGCCTCGTTTGCCTCGTAAGCGGAAAACAGGTCCTTTGCCGTGACTTCCACCGGCGGCCCGCTGGGCGTGGCAGCCTCATCCTCGGGCAAGTCGCCACAACCGGCCAGCGACGCGGCCAAAACCAATACTCCGAACTTCTT
>JAQVEQ010000045.1 GCA_028697875.1 Novosphingobium sp.
AACATGCCATGCGCCTGCGCAGTCTGATGGGCTTCGTCCCCCGGCGCTACGCCCCTGCAATCGTCGAGACGCCGGCCCTGGCCGGCGTCTTCGATCCCGACCTTTCGCGCGAGGCGCGCGAGGCCGCCCTTGCCCGCGCCGCCCAGCGGCTCGACATGAACGACCCCGACGCCCGATGGAGCGCGGCGCTCGGCGAGGACGGGACGATCAGCGTCGAACGCCTGTGGCGCGGGGTGACGGACCACCACGCAATCGAAGCCAGCTTCGTCACCAGCGCCGAGGCCCGCAAGCTTGCCCGCCTCGCTGCCGAACACGCAGAAGTCTATGCCGCCCCCGCCCGCCTGGTGAAAGGCAGCAACGCCGAACAGGAAGCACCCGAACCGGAACCGGCGGCGGACGAGGAGGAGGACGCCGAAACTCCCGCAATGGCCCGCCCGGTTGCCATGGACGGGGCGATCACCCGGCCTACGGCCCTGCTCGACGCCGTGCTGGCCACGGGCCGCAAGGGCCTGTCGATCTCGCGCTACAAGGGCCTGGGCGAAATGAATGCCGAACAGCTCTGGGAAACCACGCTCGACCCGGACAACCGCATCCTGTTGCAGGTCAAGGTCGAGGATGCGGATGTGACCGACGAGATCTTCACCCGGCTGATGGGCGACGTGGTCGAACCGCGCCGCGACTTCATCCAGGAAAACGCGCTCAACGTCGCCAACCTCGACGTCTGAGCCTTGCGCCGGGGCCGCGCGCGCCCCGGCACTCATCGCGCGTAGCGGCGAAGCCTCCTAGGAGAAGCCTGCGCCGTCCGGCCAGTGCGGCGCGGCGAGGCCCATCACCTTGAACAGGGCGCCCATCTGGCCATCCTCGACCAGCCGGTCCCGTGCGGAGCGGATGGCGGCGGCATGTTCGGGCGATGCGCGGCAGAGGGATTCGGTCCGGGCGTCGATCCCCAGCGCACGCAACCAGTGCCCCTGTCCCGCGGTACCGAGCCAGCGCGCCCCCCGCGACAGGGCGACCTGGGCCAGGGTCGCGAAATCGACCAGCGCGGTCAGGTCCGCTTCGCCCGGCGCCGCGAACGGATCGACCTTGCGATGGGCCCGCACGGCCTGCAAGGTCGAACCGTCGCGCACTTCGCCGTATCCGTAATCGATGAACAGCGCGGCCCCGCCCTGTTCGGCAAGCCGCCCGGCAGCTTCGAACACCACGGCCGCCGCGCCGGGGCAGGTTTCGATAATCGTGCCTTCCGCCGCCGCGCGCCGATCTTCCGGCACGGCGGCATCCATCGGGCGAGTGCCCGCAATCGGCACAAAGCGATCTCCGTCGAGCCCCACCATCCGCTCGCGCCAGCCGTCCGCGCCCTTGACCATCTGGCGCACGGGCAAGGCATCGAGGAATTCGTTGGCGGCCAGCAGCAGCGGGCCATCGCGCGGGACCGAGGACAAGTCGTAATGCCAGAACGCGCCCGGCACCGCCGCCAGCTGGAGATCACGCAGGACGGTCGAGCTTTCGACGAAATGGACGCGCGGTTCCAGCCCGAAGCGCTTCGCCGCCCGCAAGGCGTCGCGCGCCAGCGTGCCCCGGCCCGGTCCCAGTTCGACATAGTGGACCGGCTCCGGGCTTCCGGCGCGAATCCACATGTCCGCCAGCCACAGGCCGACCAGTTCGCCGAACATCTGGCTGATTTCCGGCGCGGTGACGAAATCGCCCGCCGCGCCCAGCGGATCGCGCGACGCGTAATAGCGGGCGTTCGCCTCGCCCATGTAATGCATCACGCTGATCGGGCCGGTATTGGCGATCAGCCGGCGGAACGTCGCGGCGAGCGCCCCGTCCTCCGCTTCGTTCATGCCGCTTCGGACGCCCCCTTGGCCGGGCCGCCAGCGGTCTGCGCCGCCGATCCCATCGCCGGCTTGAGCAGCGCCCGCGCGACAATGACCAGACCGAGCGCAATCAGCGGCAAAGTCAGCCACTGGCCCATGGAAAGCCCCGTGCGCAGGGCGAATTCGGCCAGCTGCGCATCGGGCTCGCGGAAGAATTCGACCGAGAACCGGGCGATCCCGATACCGGCGGTAAAGGCACCGACCAGCAGGCCGGGCCGGAAACGGGCCCGCGTCTTCCAGAACAGGGTCAGCAGCACGATCATCATCAGCGCCCCTTCCAGCCCCGCCTCGTAAAGCTGGCTGGGATGGCGCGGCAGCGGCCCCGCGCCGGGGAAGACCATCGCCCAGGGCACGTCGCTCGGCCGCCCCCACAGCTCGCCGTTGATGAAGTTGGCTATCCGCCCGAACTTCATCCCGAATGGCACGTTGACGGCAATGTAGTCCGCCACCCGCAGGAAGGAGAGCCCGCCGCGCCAGCTGACCCAGGCGATCGCCAGCAGCACGCCGGTCAGTCCGCCGTGGAAGCTCATGCCGCCTTCCCACAGCTTCACGAGGTCGGCCGGATGGGTCCACAGGCTCGGCTGGTAGAAAGTCGCATAGCCCAGCCGCCCGCCGATGATGATGCCGAGCGTGCAGTAGAAGAACAGATCGTCGACATGGCGCTGCGCCATCGGCGCGCCCGGCGCCTTCACCATCTTGCTCAAGTGCCAGTAGCCGAGCAGGATCCCGGCCAGATAGGCGAGCGAATAGAAGCGCAGGGTGAAGAAGCCCAGATCGATGCCGGGCCGCAGCCCGAGGTCTTCCCACATCAGCGGTGCATGTTGCGTGGCTTCGGCCAATAGTGACAGCAAGCGGCGAACCCCTTAGAGCATTGATCCGTAGGTTGCGGCTATTGGCATAGGCTGGCAGCGGGAGAAAGCCCATTCCCTGTGTGTTGAGTGTAAGGATGGCAGGATACGGCGGGCCCGGCCACGGCAAACGGCCCGAAAAGTGCGGGGAACAGGTGTGAGCGTCTTGCGGATTCCGAACCAGCGCGCGGTGATCGACCGGCGCAGCCTGAGCGAGGCGATCGCCGAGGCGGTGAAGAAAGACGGCTCGAAAGCCCGTCCGCGCGTCCTTGCCCTGCTGCGCGAGGCACTGGACAGGGGCCGCGCCGAAGCCGTCCGCCGCCTGGCGGAAAAGCCCTCGACCGGGCACGATTGCGCGGAAGCGCAAGCCTTCCTGATCGACCAGCTGGTCCGGGTGATTCACGACCATGTCGTGACGGACGTCTATCCCACCGCCAACCGCTCCACCGGGGAACGGCTCGCGATCATGGCGGTCGGCG
Organism: Novosphingobium sp.; assembly: GCA_028697875.1. Lineage (GTDB taxonomy): Bacteria > Pseudomonadota > Alphaproteobacteria > Sphingomonadales > Sphingomonadaceae > Caenibius. Next base: position 3,202 of record JAQVEQ010000045.1, read on the forward strand.
GCTACGGCCGCGGCGAAATGGCGCCCCATTCCGACGTCGACATCGCCTTCCTCACCCCCGGCAAGCAGACCGCCTGGTGCGAACAGGTGATCGAAGCGATGCTCTACTTCCTGTGGGACCTGGGGCTCACGGTCGGCCATTCCAGCCGCTCGCTCGACGAAATGGTCCGCATGGCCAAGCAGGACCTCACCATTCGCACGGCCATGCTCGAAGGGCGCTATGTCTGGGGCGACCAGCCACTCTACGAAGAAGCCAACCGGCGCTTCCTGGCGGAAGTCGTCGCCGGGACGGAACGGCAGTACGTCGCCGAAAAGCTGGCCGAGCGCGATGCCCGGCACAAGCGGCTGGGCGACACGCGCTATGTCGTCGAACCCAATGTGAAGGAAGGCAAGGGCGGCCTGCGCGACCTCCACACGCTCTACTGGATCGGCAAGTACATCTACAAGGTGCGCACCCCGGCCGAACTGGTCGACACCGGCCTGCTGACCAAGCAGGAATACCGCGCCTTCCGCCGGGCGGAGAACTTCTTCTGGGCCGTGCGCTGCCACCTGCACACGATCACCGGCCGGGAAGAGGACCGCCTGACCTTCGACCTCCAGCGCGAAGTGGCCCGGCGGATGAATTTCGCCGACCGGCCCGGCAAGAGCGCGGTCGAACGTTTCATGCAGTTCTTCTTCCTCCAGGCGAAGCGCGTCGGCAACCTGACCGCGATGTTCCTCGCCCAGCTGGACGAACAGTTCACCGCCAAGACGCCGCGCGGCATCCTGGCGGGTTTCCGCGCCCGGCCCCGCAAGCTCAAGGGCTATACGGTCTTCGGCGGCAAGCTGCGCGCGCCGTCCGATACCTGGTTCCAGGAAGACCCGGTCCGCCTGATCGAAATCTTTGCCATCGCCGAGGCCGAAGGGCTGGAAATCCATGCCGAGACGATGCGCATGGCGACCCGCGACGTGAAGCTGATCGACGCCAAGGTCCGGCGCGACCCGCGCGCCAATGCCCTGTTCCTCGACGTGCTGACCGGGCGCAACGACCCGGAAGGCGTCCTGCGCGCCATGAACGAAGCGGAAGTCTTCGGCCGGTTCGTGCCCGATTTCGGCCGCGTGAACGCTCAGATGCAGTTCGACATGTACCACCACTATACGGTGGACGAACACACCATCCGGGCGATCGGACTGCTCGCCCGGATCGAACGGGGCGAGCTCAAGGAAGACCACCCGCTGGCCTGCGAACTGATCCACAAGGCCGCCTCGCGCAGGGTCACTTACGTCGCGACCCTGCTGCACGATATCGCCAAGGGCCGGGGCGGAGACCATTCGGTGCTCGGCGCCGAAGTCGCGCTCAAGCTGTGCCCGCGCTTCGGTCTCGACGAAGGCGAAACCGAACTGGTCAGCTGGCTGGTGCGCCACCACCTGCTGATGAGCGCCACGGCCTTCAAGCGCGACCTCGCCGACCCCAAGACGATCGCCGACTTCGTTGGCGTGGTCCAGGGTCTGGACCGGCTGCGCCAGCTGACCATCCTGACGATCGTCGACATCAGGGCGGTCGGGCCCGGCACGTGGAACAGCTGGAAACGCCAGCTGATCGGCGACCTCTACCACCTGGCCGGGGAGCAGCTGCGCCTGGGCCACAAGCAGTTCGGCCGCAAGGAACGGGTCGACGCCAGGAAGGAAGCGGTCGCCGCCTTGCTGGGGGACAGGACCGGGCTGGTCGAAAGCGTCGGCAAAATGCTGAGCGACGCCTACTGGATCGCCGAACCGGAAGACATCATCGCGCTCAACCTCGTCCAGTTCCATGCCGCGCGCGAGCTGGAAGACGCCCTCTCGATCCACTGCGAATACTACCCCGCGCGGGGCGCGACTCTGGTCACGGTCATTTCCAACGACCACCCCGGCCTGTTCTACCGCATCGCCGGCGGCATCCACCTGGCGGGGGGCAATATCATCGATGCCCACATCCATACCGCGCGCAACGGCAAGGCAGTCGACAATTTCCTCGTCCAGGATCCCCTCGGCCGGCCATTCATGGAAGGCGGCCAGCTTGCGCGGCTGAAGAAATCCATCGCCGACGCGCTGGCGAACCGGGTGGAACTGGTGCCCCAGCTGGCCAAGCGCCCCGCCGCCCGCATCCGTTCCGAAGCGTTCAGCGTACGCCCGCGCGTATTGTTCGACAACAAGGCCTCGAACCGCTTCACCGTGGTGGAAGTCAATGCCCGGGACCGGCCCGCCCTGCTCAACCGCCTGGCCCGCGCCCTGTTCGAAGCGCAGCTGGTCGTCCATTCGGCCCATATCGCGACGTACGGCGAACGCGCGGCCGACACGTTCTACGTAACCGACTTGTTCGGCCACAAGATCGACCGCGCCGATCGCCAGAAGGCAGTGGAGGAAAAGCTCCTCGCCGCTGCCAATGCGGTGGAACAGGCACCTGAGACGAAAGACGGCGAAGTCAGGGAATATACGATCTAGGCAGGTATTCCCTGCGCTAATCAGGCTGCCCCACCCTCGAACCGCGCCATTCATGCAAGCCCGCAAGGCCGAAAATAGCCCGATTGGACCAAAACCCATTGCAACTATGCAACAACCCGCTCAAATGATTGTTGACTGCAATTATCGCGATTGACGCGCGAACGGGCCAGTCACATCCTCACCCACGCAATGATTGGGAGCATTGCACGGGCATAAGCATAACATACAGGCGCATCACGCCTCGCTCAATGTCCAACGCAACTCTCCGTCATTGAACAAGATTACGGAGGAGAGGATATGCGTAATTTCAGTCGAACCACAGCCTATCTATGCGGCGTAGCGGCCATTGCCGTTTCGGCGCCGGCCATGGCTCAGGCGAATTCCGAAGGCTACAGCGCCAGCGAAATCATCGTCACCGACCAGCGCCGCGAAGAAAAGGCGCAGGACGTGCCGATCGCGATCACCGCGATGTCGGCCGACAACCTACGTGAACGCGGCGTCACCCAGATGCAGGACTTGCAGGCCTCGGTGCCTTCGCTGGTCATCGCCCCGAACGGCCAGGCCTCGCGCGACGTGATGTCGCCCTCGATGCGCGGCCAGAGCGCGGCCTTTCAGGGTTCGCCGGCCGTGGTCGTCTACATGAACGAAGTCCCGCTGCCCGCCGGCTACACGCTGAGCGGTCAGGGCGGCCCCGGCAACTTCGTCGACCTGCAGAACGTCCAGGTGCTGGCCGGTGTGCAGGGCACCCTGTTCGGGCGCAACACCACCGGCGGCGCCATGCTGCTGACCCCGGCCAAGCCGACCGACCGGCTCGAAGGGCACGTTGCCGGCGGTTTCGGCAACTACAACATGATGGAGTTCGAGGCCGTCCTCAACGTTCCGCTGAGCGACACGCTGAGCGTGCGCCTGGTCGGTGCCGGCCGCGACCGCGACGGCTTCACCAAGGACGTCAACTGGAACAAGGACCGCGACGACCAGCACTGGCGCATGGGCCGCATCGGCGTCCTGTGGGAACCGAGCGAAACCATCTCCAACTATACGATGGCCTACTACGGTTATTCGAAGACCAACGGCAGCGGCTCGATCGCCATGAGCTTCAATACCGGGTATTTCCAGCTTCTTGATAGCTTGAACGTTGGTTTCGATTTCTGCCAGAGCGCAGGGAACTGCAACTACTACACCGACCTGATCGACAAACAAGAGAAGCTCGGCAAGCGCAAGGTCGCCCATGGGGTGGACGATTTCGCCAAGCTCGAAACCTGGGGTGTGTCGAACACTACCGACATCGAACTGATGGAAGGCCTCACGCTGCGCAACATCGCCAGCTACGCCCGCCTCAAGTCCTACTACGCCAACGACCAGGACGGCACGATCGCGCCGGTCTACGACACCGGCGTGACGGTCGAAAGCCGGACTTCGCCGCGCGACTACTTCGATCAGTACACCGAGGAACTGCAGCTTCAGGGCGAAACTCTCGGCGGCAAGCTGAACTACACGGTGGGCGGTTTCTACTTCAAGCAGAAGCCGGCCGGAGACATGGACTCCTACGCCATCAACGTCTGTTCCAATGACACGACAGACGGCTGCACCATCGGCACCAGCAATACCCAGCCGCGGAGCGAATCCAAGGCCCTCTATGCCCAGGCCACCCTGGATCTGGGCGCACTCAGCCCCGCGCTCGATCGCCTGCGCTTCACGGCGGGCTATCGCTACACCTGGGATAAGGTCAGCGGATCGACCGCGTCGTTCTCCTACCTCCCCGTCGATGGCGTCCTCGGCTATCCGACTGGCGCTTCAGCAACATGTTCGGCATTTTACCTTGTGACGAACAACCCGGTCGAAGACTGTGCGTTCGGTGCGAAGCGCAAGGATTCCGCCGGAACGTGGACCTTCGGCCTCGACTATCGCCCGATCGACAACCTGCTGATCTACGGCAAGGTTTCGCGCGGGTATAAGGCTGGCGGCTTCAACTCCTACGCCGTCTATTCGAACACGACGACGTTCGGTCCGGAATATGTCACCGACTACGAACTGGGCTTCAAGTCCGACTTCCGCGTCGCCGATGTTCCGGTGCACCTGAACGTCAACGGCTTCTACCTGGATTACAAGAACATCCAGCGTGCTGCCGGTGACCGCAACTACGGCACGGGCGGCAACGGCGCGATCACGCTGAGCAGCGCCTCTGCGGTGATCAAGGGCTTCGAAGTCGAGTTTTCGGTCAAGCCGGTCGATATCCTCGAAATCGGCGGCAACTACAGCCACCTGGCTTCGCACTACAAGTCGTTCAAGTTCGACTCGAACTCGGGCGTCTATGACTGTAACTCGCAGCAGCTGTACGATCTGGCGTTCGCCAATGCAGACATGAGCTGCCGTCCGCTGCAATACCTTTCGCCGAACATTCTCTCGCTCTACGGGCGTCTCCAGATCCCGACAGCCGAGAGCTTTGGCGATCTCAGCTTGTTCGTGAACTACAACTGGACGGATGCGCAGGACACCGCGCCGCTGTCTGTCGAAAAGTTCCCGGACGGGACCCCGCTGGAACCGGGTGTGCGCCTGCCGTCGTTCGGCCTGCTCAATGCAACCGTCGACTGGAAGAACGCGCTCAGCAGCGGTCTCGACGTGTCGCTCTTCGGCACGAACATCACGAACAAGACCTACGCCATCACCAACACTGGTGTTTTCCAGTCGATCGGCGCCCAATCGATGATGTTCGGCGAACCGCGTATGTACGGCATCCGCCTGAAGTACGCCTTCGGCGGCAACTGATCATCCATACGGGGAACCGGGTTCCGTCCCGGTTCCCTGAACGGGATAACATGGGGGAAGGGCATCCGGTTTCGGGTGCCCTTTTCCTTTGCCCGTCAGCCCTCGCGGGTGCCGAACAGCGCGCTGCCGACGCGGACATGCGTCGCGCCCAGCAGACAAGCGGTTTCGAAATCCCCGCTCATCCCCATGCTGCGCCCGGCAAGGCCATGGTCGCGCGCCAGCTTGTCGAGCAGGGCGAAGAAAGGCGCGGCCTCGATCCCGGCCGGCGGCACGCACATCAGGCCCGTAACCGGCAAACCTGCCGCACGCGCCTGTTCGAGCAGGCCAGGCAGGTCCGCGATCTCGCAGCCGCCCTTCTGTTCTTCCGCGCCGATGTTCACCTGGACGAAGCACGGCACCTGGCGCCCGGCCTTGTCCATCGCCTTGGCCAGCGCGGACACCAGCGAAGGCCGGTCGAGCGAATGGATGCTGTCGAACAGCCGCACCGCATCCTCCGCCTTGTTCGACTGGAGCTGGCCGACGAGGTGCAGTTGGATATCGGGATAGCGCTCTTTCAGGTCCGGCCACTTGGCCTGCGCTTCCTGCACCCGGTTTTCGCCGAAGACGCGCTGGCCCTGCGCGATCAGGGGCACGATCCGTTCCGCGGGGTGAGTCTTGCTGATCGCGACCAGCGTCACTTCCTCCGCCTTGCGCCCGGCGACCTTGCAGGCATGAGCGATCCGGGCACGGATCTGGTCGAGCGGAGTGGCTGCACTTTCCATGGCGCGCCGCTATAGCGCCTGCATGAAATCGCGCCAGACCCAGAAACGGCACCCCCTCCTTCCGCGCCTGTGGCTGATCGGCGACGCACGCAACGATGCGGCTCTGGAGCAGGCGCTGCTGCACTTGCCGCGCGGGTCGGGCTTCATTTTCCGCCATTACCATCTCTCCCCCGCCCGGCGGCGGGCACGGTTCGGACAGCTGGCGCGCATTGCCCGGCGGCGCGGGCATGTCGTGGCGCTGTCTGGCAATGTCCGGCAGGCGCGCGCATGGGGCGCGGACGGAGCCTATGGCGCGCCGCGAAGGCTCGGCCGCGCGGCAGGGGTACTGCGCCTTGCAACCGCCCACACCCTTGCCGGACTGGGCGCGGCCAATCGCGCCGGGGCCGACGCCATCCTGCTCTCGCCGGTGTTCGCCACGCGGTCCCACCCCGGCGCGAAAACGCTCGGACCGCTGCGCTTCCGTCTGCTGTCCAGCCGCGCGCAAGCACCGGTCATCGCATTGGGAGGGATGAACCCCCGCACTGCGGACCGGCTCCGCTGGCCGCGCTGGGCCGCGATCGACGGACTGTCCTGAATCCTTGCAATTCACAAGGATTCCCGCGGATTCTTGACGCAGAGTCCCGCCTCTGCGATTCTGCATGCCGAGCGACTGAGGGGAAATCACCATGGCAACACGCGCAATGAGCAAGGCGCCCGCGGTCGATTGGCGCGCGGCCTTCCGCCGTTCGCTGCGCCGTGCCGTGCAGATGAGCGGGGCGCTGGCCCTGATCGCGGCCATGCTATTCCTTGCCCTCGCCCTGGCGAGCTACCACCAGACGGACCCGTCCGCCTCGACCGCGGCCGGGGACGAAGTGGCCAACTGGATGGGCCGCCCCGGCGCCTGGGCGGCCGAGCGCGCCCTGTTCCTTTTCGGCCTCGTGTCCATCCTGCTCCTGCCGCTGCTCTATGCCTTCGCCCGCAAGCTGTGGCGCGACGCGGATGGGGAGGAAACGCCGCACGGCATGCGCTGGTGGCGCGAAGTGGCCATGCTGGTCTTCGCCATGGCGCTGCTGTCCACGGTCATGTCGCTCACGTTCGACAGCCCCGGCGGATCGCTGCCCGCCTCCACCGGCGGTATTACCGGCCTGCTGGGAGCAGGCGCGATCCATGCCGTCGCCGCCCGCCTGCCGGAAGCCGCGCAAGGCTGGACGATCCTCGGCCTTGCGCTCGCCTGCCTTGCCGCGGGCGTTGTGCTGGCGGGCCGCGTCTTCGCTTTCGACTGGGCGCAGTTGCTGACCGTGCCGGCCATGCTCCGCCGCACGCGCGCCAGGCCCGCCGATGACGCCGATGCCCTTTTCGAGCCCCGGCGCGAGGACAAGCCGCGCGCGGAACGCCGTTCCCCCGCAGCCGACAGCCCGCCGCGCGCCGCGCCCGAGATCACCGATCCGAGCATGCCGGCCAAGCCAGCCAAGCCGGCGGCCGGCAAGAAGCAGCAGAAGGACCTGTTCGACACGCAGGAACTGCCCAGCCTCGACCTGCTCGACGATCCGCCCGCCACTGCCGCGCCCAAGCTCGACAAACTGGCGCTGGAGCGCAATGCGCGCCTGCTCGAAAACGTGCTCGACGATTTCAACGTCAAGGGCGAGATCACGGCCGTGCGCACCGGCCCGGTCGTGACCATGTACGAACTGGAACCGGCGCCCGGCATCAAGGCCAGCCGCGTCATCGGCCTGGCCGAAGACATCGCCCGCAACATGAGCGCGATTTCCGCGCGCGTTTCCTCCATCCCCGGCAAGACGGTGATGGGCATCGAACTGCCCAACGCCGACCGGCAGACCGTGTCGCTCAAGGAACTGGCCGCCTGCGAAGCCTTCGCCCACCACAAGGGCATGCTGCCGATCATCCTCGGCAAGGACATCGCGGGCGAACCGATCGTCGCCGACCTCGCCGCCATGCCGCACCTGCTGGTCGCGGGCACGACCGGGTCGGGCAAGTCGGTCGGCCTCAACTGCATCCTGCTGTCGTTGCTCTACCGCCTGACTCCGGCCGAATGCCGCCTGATCCTGATCGACCCCAAGGTGCTGGAGCTCAAGAGCTACGACGACATCCCCCACCTGCTCTCGCCGGTGGTCACCGAACCGGCCAAGGCGATCCGCGCGCTCAAGTGGGCGGTCGAGGAGATGGAGCGGCGCTATCGCATGATGTCGAGCGTGGGGGCGCGCAACCTTTCCGGCTTCAACGAACGCGTGCGCGCCGCCGCCGCCAAGGGCAAGCCCTTGGGCCGCCGGGTGCAGATCGGCTTCGATCCCGACACAGGCGAGGAACTGTTCGAGGAAGAGCAGCTCGATTACGAAGCCCTGCCGCAGATCGTCCTGATCGTCGACGAGCTCGCCGACCTCATGGTCACGGTCGGCAAGGAAATCGAAGTGCTGATCCAGCGCCTGTCCCAGAAATCGCGCGCCGCCGGCATCCACCTCATCATGGCGACGCAGCGCCCTTCGGTCGACGTCATCACCGGCGTAATCAAGGCCAACCTGCCGACCCGCATCAGCTTCAAGGTCACCAGCCGGATCGACAGCCGCACGATCCTGGGCGAACAGGGCGCCGAACAGCTGCTGGGCAAGGGCGACATGCTCTACAAGCCCAACACCGGCGCGCTGATCCGCGTCCACGGCCCGTTCGTGGCGGACGAGGAAGTCGAACGCGTGGCCGACCACTGGCGCGCGCAAGGCAGCCCGGAATACGTCGATTCCGTCACCGAGGAACCGGAGGACGGCGGCTTCGGCTTCGACGACGAACTGACCGCGAGCGACGACCCGGCCGAACGCAAGTACCGCCAGGCCTGCCAGATCGTGTTCGAAAGCCAGAAGGCTTCGGCCAGCTGGCTCCAGCGCCAGCTGGGCGTGGGCTACAACACCGCCGCCAAATGGGTCGAGCGGATGGAAGGGGACGGGCTGGTCGGCCCCGCCAACCACGTCGGCCGCCGCGACATCTACCGCGACCGCGACGGGAACCCGCTGTAATCCGCCCGCAACCGCGTTGCGCTATCGCTGCACAGCCCCTACCTCCTCCCTGAAGGAGCGAGCCCATGCGCGTCGGTTGCCCGAAAGAGGTCAAGGTCCACGAATATCGCGTCGGCCTGACGCCGGAAAGCGTGCGCGAACTCGTCGCGCACGGGCACGAAGTCTGGGTCGAGACCGAAGCCGGGATCGGCATCGGCGCCACCGACAGCGATTACGAGGCGGCCGGCGGCCTGATCCGTCCCGTGGCGGAAATCTTCGCCGGCTGCGACATGATCGTGAAAGTGAAGGAACCGCAACCGGCCGAACGCGCCATGTTGCGCGAGGGGCAACTGCTCTACACCTACCTCCATCTCGCCCCCGACCCCGAACAGACCGCCGATCTCGTCGCTTCGGGCGTGACGGCCATCGCCTACGAAACGGTAACCGGGCCGGGCGGCACGCTCCCGTTGCTGCGGCCCATGAGCCAGGTGGCCGGGCGCATGGCGATCCAGGCAGGCGCCACCGCGCTGGAGAAGGCCCACGGCGGGCGCGGGGTCCTGCTGGGCGGCGTACCCGGCGTGATGCCCGGCAAGGTCGCGGTGATCGGCGGCGGCACGGTCGGCTTCAATTCCGCGCAGATGGCGGTCGGGCTGGGCGCGGACGTCACGATTCTCGACCGCGACCCCGATGTGCTCGAAAAGCTCGGCATCCATTTCGAAAGCCGGGCCAAGACGCGTTTTTCCAATCAGGCCAACCTCGTCGAAAGCGTATGCGAGGCCGACCTCGTCATCGGCGCGGTGCTGGTGCCCGGCGCCGCCGCGCCCAAGCTGGTGACGCGCGACATGCTCGCCGGGATGAAGCGCGGCGCGGTGCTGGTCGACGTGGCGATCGACCAGGGCGGCTGCTTCGAAACCAGTCATCCCACGACCCACCAGGACCCGACTTTCGTCGTCTCCGGGATTGTCCATTACTGTGTCGCCAACATGCCGGGGGCCGTGGCGCGGACGTCCACTTATGCGCTGAACAACGTCACCTTGCCCCATGCGCTGCGGATCGCAGACGCTTTCGATGCCCCGGGAGGCTGGAAGGAAGCCCTGCGCGCCGATCCGCACCTGGCTGCCGGGCTCAACGTCCATGCCGGGCGAGTCACCTATCCCGCCGTTGCCAGCGAACTCGGCTACGAGGTCCTGCCGGTGGCGGAAATCCTCGGCTGAGAGCTTTCGGACCCGCAAGAACCACGAAAGAACACTTAACCCGTTTGCAACCATACCGGACCTAGAATGGTGCAAATGGGTGCAGGATCGATCAGATTCGCCTCGGCATGGGTCGCTATGCTTGTTGCGCTGCTTGTCGCGGCCCCCGCGTCGGCGGCCACGATCCCGTCGGCCTGCCATGCCTTCAGCCCCGAAAGCACGACCTATGCCGAGCTGGCGCGCCAGCCCAGCCGCTGGATCTGCCGTTCGGTCCACTGGGCCGACCGGCAGCCGGTAGCCTGGCTGCGCTTCGACGCCGCCGGCTGGCGGGAAACCGGCATCCCGAAAAGCTTCGTCAGCCGCGTCGCCAAGTTCGAACAGCTGGACATCCTGGTGATCGGCGCCGACGGCACGGCAAAGGCCACGAGTCTGAAGACGGGAGAAGCGACGCCGCGAGCTGGCGGTTCGGTCTTTGCCGCCCCGCTGCCGGAAATCCCTGCGGACACGCAGGCAGTCGTCATCCGCATCGTGCACCCGTGGAACGCGGGCCTGCTGGCCGAAGGCAAGCTGTCCGCAAAAAAGGGAGGCGAAGGCTGGCCGGTCTGGCAACTGGTACTCGCGGCCATCCTCGTCGGCCTGCTAACCGCCCCGCCGATTTACGACCTCGTCCTCTACCGCACGGCCATCAGGGAGCGCTTCGTCCTGCTGCATGCAGCCCTGACCCTGGCACTGGCGGCCTATGTCATGACCATAACCGGCCTGTCATCGCTGTTCCTGGACATGTCCGTCACGACACACGCCAGGCTCGACGGAGCGTCGATTACCGTGGTCGTGGCACTGGCAACCTTGTTCACGGCCGACCTCTTCGAACCATATGCGCTGAGCCGCCGCATGCGCGCCGCCTTGCGCGTGGCAAGTGCTTTTGTCCTGCTGGTTTCAGGCACTGCCGCGCTCTTTCCGCCTTTCCTCGATTTCACCGCACAGACATATTTCTATCTCGGTTTCCTGCCCTCGTTCGCGATCCTTTTCGCCGCCATAGCGCAGGCCCTGCGCCGCGGAAGCCGCATGGCGAAGTTCCAGTTCGTCGCCTGGTCGCCGATCATCCTGTGCGGGCTCGAACGGATTGCGCGCGGGCTCGGGCTCTATGGCGCTCCTCCCTTTGTCGACACGCTGCTGTATTTCACGCTGCTTTCCGAAGTCGTGGTTTCCGTGATGGGCATCGCGGACCGGATGATGACGCTCAAGCAACAGCGCGATACGGCCCGTGCCGAAGTCCGGATGCTGGCCAGCCTGGCCGAGCACGACCCCCTGACCGGACTTTACAACCGCCGGGCGATCGAACCGCACTTCAGCACGCTGGCCAAGGAGGGGTTCACGACATTCGCCCTGATCGACCTCGACCATTTCAAGGCCGTCAACGACCAGCACGGACACACCATGGGCGACGCGGTGCTGCGCGCCGCGGCCCAGGCGCTGGCTCCCGACGAGGATACCCTGGCCATGCGGCTGGGCGGCGAGGAATTCCTGCTCCTTCTGCGCGGGCGCAAGGCCCGGCAACGCGCCGAACAACGCAGGCAGGCCCTGTCCCGCCATATCTCCAGGCAAGTGCCCACTCTCACCAGCCCGGTTACGGCCAGCATGGGTGTGATCGAAGGCGCGATCGAAACCCTGGAAGCCGAGACATTCGCCGACCTCTACGAACGCGCCGACAAGCTGCTTTACGAAGCCAAGATGGCCGGCCGCAACCGTACGATCAGTGAAAAGCTCACCCTGTTCCTGCCGCGCCGGAAAGACCGCCGTCACCAGGAAGACCGCCGCCACGCCGCCTGACCGGCAGGCGGGCTCAGCCTTCCATGAAGGGTCCCGCCACTTCGGACGGAATGCGCAAGGGGCGGCCGCTGGCCTTGTCGATCATCGCCCAGACCGACCGCGCGCCGACGATGGTCTTGCCCTTGCCGTCGACGAAATCGACACAGCGCACGAAGCGCGCGCCTTGAGGCGGGCCGGGAATCCACGTCCGCGCGGTGACCGTCTCGCCCTCGCGGATATTGCCGCGATAGTCGATCTCGTGCCGGGTCACGAACCAGAGATAGGCGTCCCGGTCCTGTGGCCGCGCGTCCGCTTCCCAATGGGCCGTCCCGATATCCTGCACCCATTGCAGCCAGACCGCGTTGTTCACGTGGCCGTTCATGTCGATATGGTCCGGCCCGGCGGTGAAGGAGAGCGAGAAGCTGTTGCTCATAGCCGCCCGTTCGCTTCCCCCGTCACTTCTCGACGCCCATCTGCCAGAGGATGAAGGCGAATTCCTCGGCCGTTTCGCGCAAGCTCTCGAACCGGCCCGACTTGCCGCCATGGCCCGCGCCCATGTTG
>JAQVEQ010000250.1 GCA_028697875.1 Novosphingobium sp.
GGCGTCGTCGCGCGGCTCTTCGCGCTGGACGAACCGCTGCCGGGCGGACGTGCGGCGATCCGCGAAAAGGCCGATGCGATTACCCCGCAGGCGCGAAGCGGCGACTTTGCGCAGGCGATGATGGATCTGGGTGCCACCGTCTGCACCAGCCGCACGCCGCGCTGCCTGCTGTGTCCCTTGTCCGCCTATTGCGAGGCGCGGGCTATGGGCGAGCCCGAGCGCTTCCCGGTCAAGGCCCCGAAAAAGGCCAAGCCAGCTCGCCGGGGGCGTGCCTTCTGGATCGAGCGGGACGAGCATGTCTGGCTGGTCCGTCGCCCGGGCAAGGGCATGCTTGGCGGCATGCGCGCGCTGCCGGACGATGGCTGGAATGCCCGCGCCGATGGTTCCGGCGATGGACCGCTCGCCGGACCGTGGGAAAGCGCGGGCAAGGTCGGTCATGTCTTCACGCATTTCTCGCTTGAACTGAACCTGACGGTTTATCTCGGCGATCAATGCGATAGTCTGGCGCGGCACGAGGGCGAATGGTGGCCGCTGGAACAGCTCGACGCGGCCGGCCTGCCCACGCTTTTCGCGAAGGCGGCGCGGCTGGCGCTGGCAGGAACAGGAGAAGAGGCATGAACCCGGATTTGCGGTCACTCGAAGCGGCCATCGATCGCCGCATGCTGATGCGCATGGCCGCGGTGGCCGGGCTCGGTGCCGCGTTGACGCCGCGTCTGGCGCTGGCCGCCGCCGATCCGGACCTGATGCCCAACCTGCGCGCCATGGTCGAACGCTGGGTGGGGCCGGGCAAGCTGCCGGGCGTGCTCGTCTCGCTCGGCCTGCCGGGCAAGGAGACGCAGTATATCGCGCGCGGGACCGAGGCCTTCACCGACCCCGACCCGGTGACGCCCGACAGCCTCTACCGCTTCTATTCGATGACCAAGCCGATCACCGGCATGGCGGCGATGCAGCTGATCGCGGAAGGGCGCATGGGGCTCGATCAGCCGCTTTACGACGTCCTGCCCAAGTTCCGCACGATGCAGGTGCAGGTCGTGCCGGATGGTTCGGTAACCGATCTCAGGCCCGCCAAAACGCCGATCACCATGCGCCACTTGCTGACGCACACGGCGGGGCTTGGCTATTCCATCGTCCAGCGGGGGCCGATCAAGGACCTGATGGAGGAGAAAGGCCTCGTTCCCGCGCTGCTCAGCCGCAAGAAGATCCCCGGTCTGTTCGAAGGCACCCAGGCGCCCGATCTCGCGACCTTCGCCGACCGGCTGGCCGAAGTCCCGCTGGTCTATGAGCCGGGCAGCCGGTGGAGTTATTCGATGGGGCTCGATCTGATGGGCCGCGTGATCGAGGTGGTGTCGGGCCAGCCGTTCGATCGCTATCTGGAGGAGACGCTGCTGGGCCCCGCCGGGATGACCAGCACCAGCTTTCAGGTTCCGGAAGGCGCGGCAAAGCGGCTGACCACCGACTATTTCGCGATCGGCGGAACGCTCATTCCGGTCGATCCGGGCGCGGATTCGGTGTTTCTCGACAAGCCGCCTTTCCCCTTTGGCGGTGCCGGGCTCGTCGGCAGCCCGCGCGATTACGACCGATTCCTGCGCGTGCTGGCACAGGCCGGCATGATCGACGGTAAACGCGTCCTGGCCGAAGCGGCGGTGCGCGTGGGCACGGGCAATCTCCTGCCGCCGGGCGTCGATCGTTCGGGCATGTTCGGATCGCCCAGCGATTTCGGCGCGGGTGGTCGTGTCGGCACCGGCGATGAAAAGGGCATGTTCGGCTGGGCCGGCGCGGCCAGCACGATCGGTATGGTCGATGCGGTCCACGGCCTGCGCATGCAGTATTTCGCGCAGTTCATGCCCTATACAGCGCTCGACGTGGAGGACGACTTCCGCAAGGCGCTCAAGGCCGATGTCATGGCCCTGCTGGAGGAACAGTAAGATGCACGCCCCCATCGCCTTTTCCGGATCGCACGTCGATCGCGCCGACCACATCCGCAACGATCCGGCTGCGTTGGAAGCGCTCAAGACCTGGCAGGCGCGGCTGCTGCGCATGGACGGACTTGATCCGGTGCTGACGCCTGATAACACGCTCGACTGGGGCAGCCTTTCCGACGCCGCGCCGGACAGCGAGCTGGTGTTCCTCGGCCTCGACGGGGAACGCGGCTGCTTTGCCGAAGTGCGCAACTCCTACCCTTCGGGCAGCCCCCATGCAGGTCCCGCGAGCTGGAATGCCATGGCCGTGCTGGAGGCGGGCGAACTGGCTGCCTACGGCGGGGCCCGCTCGCTGGTGGGCTGGCATTCACGGCACCGCTTCTGCGCCGTCTGCGGTAGCGCCACGGTGCTCGCCAAGGGCGGCTGGCAGCGCAATTGCACGAACGAGGCCTGCAAGGCCGAACACTTCCCGCGCGTCGATCCGGTCACGATCATGACGGTTGAATGCGAGGGCAAGCTGCTCCTCGGCCGCCAGCCGCGCTTCCCGGCCGGGCGCTACTCGGCGCTTGCGGGCTTTGTCGAGCCCGGCGAGACAATCGAGGAAGCCGTGGTCCGCGAAGTCTTCGAGGAAGCCGGCGTGCGTGCCCGCGACGTCGAATACGTGACCAGCCAGCCCTGGCCGTTCCCCTCCTCGCTGATGATCGGCTGCCACGCCTTCGCCGACGATCCCGCCATCGTGATGGACGAGACCGAGATGGAAGACGTGCGCTGGTTCACCCGCGAGGAAGTGACCGAAGCGCTGGAGGCGACCGAGCGTGGCGAACAGGGCCGCGCGTTCGGCGCGCCGCCGAGAACTGCCGTTGCCCATGCCCTGCTGCGCTGGTGGGTGGAGCGGGGCTGACCCTATCGTGTGGCGATGTGCCGCAGCTTGTCCGGGTTGCGGATCATATAGACCGCAGCGACTTTCCCGTACCGCAGGTCCACTGCCGTCGCTTGCAGGTTTCCGGCGTAGTCGCGGCTGATGTAGCCGGGCAGGCCGTCGATCCAGGTCCGTTCCACCAGTTCGCCGCGACCGAACTTGCGGGTGATGCCCAGCAGCAGGCGCAGCGCGCGGTCCGGGCCATGGATCACGTTGGGGAAGGCGATCACCTTGCCGCCGCCGTCGGATTGCAGCACCACGTCCTCGGCCAGCATGGTCGACAGCGCCGCGGCATCGCCTTCGCGCACAGCGGTGAAGAAGGCACCGACGATGCGTTCCGCCTCGGCGCGGTCCACCACGTAGCGTTTGCGGCTGCTCTGCACGTGCTTGCGTGCGCGGGAGGCGAGCTGGCGGACGGCGGCGGGCTCGCGTTCGAGGCTTTCGGCCACTTCGGTAAGCGGCACGTCGAACACATCGTGGAGCAGGAAGGCCGCGCGTTCCAGCGGCGAGAGGCGCTCAAGCGCGAGCATCAGCGAATAGGTGACGTCGTCGGCGATGCTCTCCTGCGGGTCGGTGGTGCCCACCAGCGGTTCGGGTAGCCATGAGCCGAAATAGGTCTCGCGCCGGGCGCGGGCGGACTTCATCCGGTCGAGGCAAAGGCGCGTGACCACGCGGTTCAGCCAGGCGGCGGGGGCGGAGATCTCGTCTTGCGCGGAAGACCAGCGCAGCCAGGCGTCCTGCACCACGTCCTCGGCCTCCGCCACCGAACCGA
>JAQVEQ010000251.1 GCA_028697875.1 Novosphingobium sp.
CGGCGGATGCAGGGCTGCGCGCCGCGCTGCTGGCCAATCTCGACGCCATGATGCGGCTTTACGGGATTGAGCGTGATGGTGCCGACTTTCGCCGGGGCGCGGCGTTCCCCGGGCCCTACCGTGACTGGCTTGGCCCGATCGACCACAACCACCTGCGATTCACACGCATGTTGCGCTGCCTATCGCTCTGCGGCCTCCGGGCGGAAGCGGAGGGGCTGCGCCACCTGCTGTTCGACATCGCGGCGCAGGAGGCGGCAGGGGCCTGGACCTCCTGCCTGCGCTATTGGCGGGATGCGGGATTGCCGCCGGCGGGCTGGTGAATGCGGGCTTGATTGATGAATGGGTAGTGTCATAATGAACACATCAACTCTTGGTAGGTAGTCGAATGACGGACAGCTGCACCGCGTCGTGGCCGGACGAGATGGATGGTGCCGCTCTTGATCGTTTCCGGGCGGTGGCGGACGGTATCGCTTCGGCCTTCGGCGACGGCGCCTTGCGCCACCTGCTCGAGGAAGAGTGGCGCCAGGCCACCCAGCGCGGCCACAACCGGCACCCTCTGCCGATTGCCGATCTCGAGGCTATGCTGATCTTCATCGTCGAGCGCATCCGTCGCGATCACGGCGTTGCCGCGCTCAACCGCCTGCTGGAAGACGCGCGAGTACTTGGCGAAACGCGCGAAGCGGTGGACAATCGTCGCGGGCATTGAGTCCGCGGGGCAGGGCGTGAACAATACTCTTGATCTGATCGATCAGATCGAAGCGGCGAAAACGTCGGACGAATCTTTCGACGTCGTGGCGCGCTTCGCGAGCAGCCACGGCTTCGGCCACGGCGCCTGCATGGAAATTCCGCGCGCCACGCGCATGCCCGAACAGGCGCTGATGCTCGTGCGCATGCCCGAAGACTGGGTGGAACATTACGTCACCAGCGAATATGCCCTGATCGATCCCATCTTTCGCCGCGCGGCCACCGACATCCTGCCCTTCACTTGGGCGGAAGCGGCGGAGGGCGCGCCGGTTTCAGGCCGCCGGGTCATGCGCGAGGCGCGCAGTTTCGGTCTCTGCGCCGGGCTCACCATTCCCATTCACGGGCCCAAGGGCTACCGGGCGGAGGTGACTTTCGCAGGCGGCCAGGTGGACGACGATCCTCGCCTGTTGCGCCGCCTTCGGTTTGCGGGCCTCGTGCTGCATGATCGCCTGCTCGATCTCGCCGGCCATGGCCTCGGCCAGGACGTGCCGGTCCTGACGAGGCGCGAGCAGGATTGCCTGCTCTGGGTCGCGGCCGGCAAGTCGGACTGGGCGATCAGCCAGATCCTCGGCATCGGCGAGACCACCGTGCACTGGCACGTGGAGCGCGCCAAACGCAAGTTCGGCGCCTCCACGCGTATGCAGCTTGTGGTGACGGCGATCCGTCTCGGACTGATCCAGCCCTGATCCTTCAGGCGGCCGCCGCGGCTGCGGCGAAGCGCAACGACAGCACCGGGTCCGGCACGTCCCGCTGCAGGCGGATGGTGTCGAGCGCATGGGTATCGATCGGCATGGTGACCGCGACCACGCCGCTGCCCGCGATTTCGCGCTCGGGCCCCAGGGGGGCCAGATACCATTCGGCGACCCGCGCCATCTCCACCATGCGCCGGTCCATCACGGCGGTGATGAAGTCGAGTTCGCGCAGCATGGCGTATTCGATCATGCCGCAGCTCAACGCGCCCCAGATCCGTCCCTTGGGATCATTGCGCCTCGCCTTGCGTGAAACACAGGAGCGGCTGCTCTCGAAGATCGCGGGGCCACGCGGCACGGGGCCGTCGCAGAGTTCGGGGAAGACGTCGCCGAGGACATGGGGCAAGGCGGAAGGAATGAGACGCATCGAGCCGGCAATCTCGCCGTCCTCGTCGTGGTAGACGAGGTAGATCGTGCGTGCCGTGTCGAACTGGTCCTTCTCGCGGCCATCGCGGGCGAGCGGGAGATGCCAGCCCATCTCCTCGACGAAGACCTGATGACGCAGTCGGAACATCGCGTCCAGGGTGTCTTGGTGATGCGTACGGTTCCAGGGGCCGATGACATCGATCATTTACCGTCTCCATGGTTGTGACGGTAAATTCAACAATTTTTTGTAAGTTCTTGCGCCTATCTGATCAGAGGGGAAGTGTGTGGTTTCCACGGGTTTCAACTGTTCAGGACGCGCCCGTTGCCGCATCCCGCGATCGCTTCGACCAGATCGGCGACCGCGTGCCGGGTCGCGGTCGAGGGCACGCCGCCGAAGGCCGCGACAATGCGGCTGGCGAGGCGGGACAACTCATTGGTCTCGCCAATGCTGTTCGAGGCGGCACCGAGGGTGAGGGCGAATTCGATCAGACGATCGAGGAAATCCGCGTCAATCGCGGCAAGCAGGCGCGCGAGCTCCGCGAGATCGGCGACCGCGTCCCCAGCCTCGAACGCCTCGATCCGCCGCGGGCACAGGCCGGAGTCCTGGGCGAGGCGGGCGATCGAAAGGCCTCGTACCACGCGAAGATTGCGCAGCCAGGCGCCGACGCCGCGCGTGAGGGCCAGAGAAGAGACCGGAATATCCATCGCCGAGCCTTTCGCTTCGTCGGAAACAATATCGGGATGCTGACCGCAGCGAGGGCGTCGGGCACCCCTCTGAACAGAGGGGATTTGGCACAAGTGTTCCCGGTGCGCCCCGCCATTTGCGAGTAGTTCCGCGTCTAATTCCATATAGCCGGACCGAAAAGCACGGAAACCCGCCATTCCCAGACACAGATCGGATGGGTGCGGCGCAATCCGAACGCGAATTCACAATCGGCCCGTGCTTCTTCACCCTTGGGACAGAAAACAGGCGGCCGAGACGGGGACTCGCATCCGGACCGCCCATAAAACAGAGGGGGAAACAGGGATGAAAGCGGCAGCGGTGGCCTTTGTCGGCGCCATCTCTTGTCTTGTGGCCACGACTGCTGGAAGCGGCTCCGCGCACGCCAAGGTCTCGGCGGCGGAAGCGGCGCGGCTGGACCAGGACCTGACGCCCATGGGGGCGGAACGCGCCGGCAATGCCGAAGGCACCATCCCCGCCTGGACCGGCGGCCTGACCAAGCCTCCCGCCGGCTTCAAGCCGGGCGAGCACTACACAACGCCGTTTCCGGACGACAAGCCGCTCTTCACCATCACCGGCCAGAATGCCGAGCAATACAAGGCGCATCTGACCCCAGGTCAGATGGCGTTGCTCAAGCTCTATTCCACCTATTCGATGCCGGTCTATCAGACGCGCCGGACCTGCGCCCTGCCCGAACGGCTCTACGAGGCCAATCGCCGCAACGCGTTGACCGCGACCATGACCGCGGACGACAACGGCTTGAACGACGCCCTTCTCGGCAATCCGTTCCCTATCCCGAAATCCGGGGTGGAAGCGATATGGAACCACCGGCTGCGCTATCGCGGCTTCAAGGCGAAGCGCTATTTCGCCGCGGCGCTGGTCGCCCGCGACGGCTCCTACGATCTGGTGCGCGGCCACGACCAGGGCATCGCCCATTACAGCGGCCCGGGCATCAACGAGATCGGCGACGTTACTGACATCGATCAACTGAACAATATCGCCATCTCCTACCTGAACT
>JAQVEQ010000252.1 GCA_028697875.1 Novosphingobium sp.
AGGTGACGGGCGAAGACCGGCGCGGGGGCAGCCCGCAGTCGGTGACACGCGTCATTCGCCTGCTCGAAGCCTTGTGTGCAAGCAATGACCCGGTCTCGCTGGCCGATCTCAGCCGCCGCCTCGCCACGCCCAAGAGCAGCTTGGCCGCCTTGCTGCGCGGGCTGGCGGACGAGGATCTGGTGGTCTCCACCGATGGTGCATGGCGGCTCGGCCCCGGCGCCTTCGGCCTCGGCAGTGCGCTCACCGAGGCGCGGCGACGCCTGCACAGCTCGGACCTGATCCGCGAAGGCATGCGCCGCCTGTGCGAACGCACCGGCGAGACCGTGCTGCTCGCCGTGGGCGATCATGAAGGCGACATGGTGACCTATGTAGACCTTGTCGAAAGCCGCAACGTTGTGCGCTATTCAGTGGCCATCGGTGACCGGCGCCCCTTCTACGCGACGGCGGGCGGCCGCGCCCTGCTGGCGACCTGTTCATCCGAAGCGGTCAAGTCCTACCTCAAGCGCGTGGCCCTTGAACCCATGGCCCGCAGCACCGAGATCGATCCCGCCGCGCTGGCGCAGGCGGTCGAACAGGCCCGGCGCGATGGCTATGCGCAGACCGTCGATCAGGCGGCGGACGGCGTTACCGGCACGGCCAGCGTGATCCGCGATGCGGCGGGCGGCGTAGTCGGCGCGCTTGTCGTGGCCGCCCCCAGCGAACGCGCGCAGGGCCGTCTGGATGAACTGGCCCGTCAGGTGGTGGATGAGGCGGCCGTGATCTCTCGCAGCCTGGGGTTTCGTTAGAGCAGGGGCATGTTGTCCTCCCCGATACGGGGAGGGGGACCGCGACGCGCAGCGGCGTGGCGGAGGGGACTCGGGGCCTTATGCGCGGTTTCGCCTAGCGTGTGATCATCTTTGCTTGGAATCGTCATTACGAGGCCCGCAGGGGCGCTACAATCCAGCGCGCAGCGCGCAGGTCCTCCGCGCTGGCGGGCATGACGATACCGGTGGAGTCCGCCGATGGCGGTCAGCCTTATTCCACCTCGAAGACCATCAGCACGTTGCCCGGAATCTTCGAGACGAAGCCGTAGCCGGAGGAGACGATAAGCTGGCCGTGATCGATGATCGGAGCCGCCCCGCCGCTCATCGCGCCGCCCCTGGCGGGCACGCCATTGACGGTGGCGACATCCTGCACGGTGTCGAATTGCCAGAGCTGCTCGCCGGTTTCGGCATCGTGAATGCGCATGTAGCCGTCATCGCTTCCGGCCAGCACCAGTTCGGGCGTCACGGTGATCGCGCCGCTGTTGCCCGGCAAGCACAGGGGGCGATCCTTGCACACGCCTTCCGGGGCAGGGGCGCTCCAGAGCGGCTCGCCGGTTGCAAGGTCCAGCGCATGGATGCCGGGCGCGGCCGGGTGGGGGCGCTCGGTGCCGTCGGTCATGTCGCTGATGGCGACGTAGACCCGGCCGCTGTCCTGCGCGATGCCGAAGTGCACGCCGCCGGCCATGCCGCCGCGGCCGACCTGCCGTTTCCAGACCAGTTCGCCGGTCTCGGCATCGACGGCCCAGGCGATCCCGGACTTCTGCCCGGCCACGACGTAGTCCTTGCCGTTTGATCCCGTTGCCAGGATCGGGATCGCGCCGAAGTCGTAATCCGGGCCGCTGTCTTCTGGGCAGTTGTCGGGATCGGGCGTGACGCAGTCGACATTCCAGGCATCGCCTTCGGTCGCCTGGAAATGCCACTTGATGGCACCGGTGTTCAAATCGAGCGCGACGATGCCGTCGGACAGTTCCGTGGCCGGCTGGGTGTAGTTGTCGCCGGTCGCGACGATCAGGCTGCCGCGTTTGCGGTCGATGGCGATGCCCGCCCATACCGGGACGCCCGAGGGGCCGAGGAACTTGCCGCCCGGCTGTTCCTCGGGTTCGTCCACCAGCCAGGTTCGCCATTTCTCCTCGCCGGTCAGCGCGTCGAGTGCCAGGACAGACCCGCGGAACGAGCAGCACTTGTAGCCCGGTGTTGCGGCAGAGGCTTCCTCGAGCGAGGAAACCGGAACGTAGAGCGTATCGCCATAGAGCGCCGGGCTGGCGGTGATGACGGCGGCGGGGTGCTCGTCCGCGTGCACCTTCCACACCAGCTTGCCGGTGAAGGCTTCGACCGCAAAGGCATTGCCGGCCCAGTCGCCGAAATAGGCGAGCGGCACGGCATCGGCATCATCGGCATCCCACGGCGAAAGGACGATGCCGGTGCGCACTTCGGTGCCGGCATCGAAAGTCCATCTGGTGCAGCCGGTTTCCCGGTCGAGCGCATAGACCTTGCCGCCATGGCTGCCGACGAAGATCGCGCCGCCGCCTATCGCCGGCTGTGACCGGACGCGGTTGGCGCGGGGGAAACCGAAGGCCCACTTGAGCTTGAGCCTGCCGACGCTGGCCTTGTCGATCCCGGCCTGTTTCGTGCTGACCGAATGCGTCGCGGCCAGATCGAGGCCGGCGCCGGCGAAGGCGGGCACCTGCCTGCGGTCGAATGCGGCGTGGTCGGGCGTGCAGGGGGGCGGTTCGGGCAGGGCGGCCTGCTTGCCGGCCAGTTCCTGTCCAGAGAGGTGCTGGGCGACCTGTTCCTTCTGCTGCTGGCTGAGCAGCGAGCCTTGCGCCTTCATCGCGCCGCTGGTCAATGCGGTCAGGATCGTGTCCGGCGTCATGTAGCTCAGGATGACGCGCGCGGGCGCGCGTCCGGCGCCTGTATTGTGGCAGGCGGCACAGTGCTGGCTGTAGATCTGGGCACCTTCGGGGAACATGTCGCGGGAGGGCATGACATCGGGCGTCTTGTCCACCGCCGCTCTCGACAGCGTCGAGGGCAGAACCAGTGCGAGCGCAAGTGTCAGGACTGCAAGCGCGATCAGCCTTGGCGGACGCAGCGCGATGTGCCGTTCCATGAAATCCCCTCTCCCGAATCTTCGTTCAGGAGACGGAACAGCAATCGCGTGGGCAGGTCAAATGCCGATGGGGCGGCAAGGCTTCAGGCCGCGTCTTTCAGTCTGCCCTGCCGCGCATTGACCGCCGAGGCGATGGCCCGCAGGAACTGGTCGGTCGCGCGCTGCCAGGAATAGAGCGCTCCCAGCGCGGCGGCGTCCTCGCGCGTAACCTGCAGGGCTGCGGCAATCGCATTTTCCAGGCAATCGTCGATCGCCCCGCCCGGGCGGGCAAGCCGCGTTTCCACGCCGCATCCGTCTGCGCCGAGAATGTCGATCGGGCCGGTGACGGGGAAGGCGGCGACAGGCGTACCGCAGGCCAGCGCCTCGATCACGACCAGCCCGAAAGTGTCGGTCAGGCTGGGGAAGACGAAGCAGTCGGCGGCGCGATAGGCCGAGGCGAGTTCCTCGCCCCCCAAAGCGCCGAGGAACAGCGCATCGGGATAGCGGCGCTTGAGGCTTTCGAGCGCCGGGCCGTCGCCGACGACGACCTTGCTGCCGGGAACGTCGGCCGAAAGGAACGCCTCGAGGTTCTTTTCCGGGGCGACGCGGCCGACATTGAGCAGGACCGGGCCGGGCAGGGCGGCCATGGCCGGATGGCGCGTGCCTTCGGGACGGAACAGCGAATGGTCGATCCCGCGGCTCCACGGG
>JAQVEQ010000253.1 GCA_028697875.1 Novosphingobium sp.
TGGCTGAAAGGCGAGGTCGACCTGCCGGGCCTGGCCCTGAAACCCGGCGCTTTCTACGACGAACAGGGAATCACCCTGCGGCTCGGCTGTCGCGCACAGTCCCTCGACCTCCAGACCCGCCAGCTCACCCTTGGCGACGGCAGCGCCCTCGGCTATGACGAATTGATTCTCGCTCCCGGCGCCACCGCCCGCACACTACCCATTCCGGGCGCCGATTTCGCCAACGTGCTGACCCTGCGCAATCTCGCCGACGCCGAGAAGCTGCGTACGATCCTCACACCGGGAAAACGCCTGGTCATCATCGGCGGCGGCTACATCGGCCTCGAGACTGCCGCCACCGCCCGCGCCCGCGGCGCCGAAGCCGTCGTGATCGAACGGACGTCCCGTGTGCTGGAACGGGTGGCCAGCACAGCGATCGCGGATTTCCTGCAATCCCGTCACGAAACGCAAGGCGTGCGCTTTTTCGTCGGCGCAGAACTCCTCGCCATCGAAAGCGAGGACGGAAAACTTGCGTCGACGGTTGTACTCGGCGATGGCAGCCGTCTCCCCTGCGACGCCATCCTCGTCGGCGTCGGCGCAATCCCCGAAACCGGCCTGGCCCAGGCCGCCGGCCTCGTCTGCGACGACGGCATCCTGGTAGACGAAAACTGCCGCACCTCCGCGCCTCACGTCTATGCCATCGGCGACGCCGCGAAACGCCCCCATGCACTGTACGGACGCGCACTGCGCATCGAAAGCGTTCCCAACGCGATGGAACAGGCCAAGCGGGTGGCTGCACGCCTCACCGGGCACCCGTCCACGCAGGAAGAAGCGCCCTGGTTCTGGTCCGATCAATACGACCTGAAACTACAGATCGCCGGTCTGGCGTTCGACCCCGACCGGACGGTCACGCGCGGCGATCCCGCCACGAGCCGTTTCGCGGTGTTCCGCCTGCGCGGCGGACACGTCCAGACGGTGGAAGCGATCAACTCGCCCGCCGAATTCTTCGCGGGCAAGAAACTGATCGGGATGGACACCGCGGTAGATGCGGACAAGCTCGCGGATCCGGCGGTCCCGCTCAAGAGCCTCGTCGCCTGAGCCTTTTCCGCATCGGACACGGATCGAATTCCATGGCACAGATCACTTTCATCGAACACAACGGAACCCGCCATACGGTCGAGGTTCCGGAAGGCCTCTCCCTGATGCAGGGTGCGGTCAGCCACAACGTTCCTGGGATCGACGCGGACTGTGGCGGCGCCCTGACCTGCGGCACCTGCCTAGTCATCGTAACCGCGGCCTCGGCAGCGCTCGTCGGCCCCTGCTCGGAGCACGAACGGCAGATGCTCGAAATGACGGTGGGCGACCACCCGAACGCCCGGCTCTCCTGCCAGATCGTCGTTTCCGCGGAGATGAACGGCCTCGCTGTCGAACTTCCCGAGTCCCAAGGCTAGGCACTCGTCCAGGAGCGTCCCGGCCGCGGCTCCATCCCGACACCACACCCAGAGGAGGCACCACCACACACACGATTCCGCACCGACGTCATTCGCTGCCCGGGCACCGTAGCCGGAACCCGCCCGGACCCAACAGAACCGCCTGCCCGAATCGGGCGTGCGAAGCGAAATTTGAGTGCAATAACCAGACAAGAAAAGAGGAGACCATGCACATAAACCATAAACATGCCGCTCTGCTGACGAGCGGAATCTGTGCCGCGATTACCGCCTGCCCAAACCCTGCCCATGCTGTCGATTTCGACCTCGGTTCCGGGTGGACGGGAAGCTGGCAGAACTCGGTTTCGCTCGGTACCGCGTGGCGGGCGCGAAATGCGGATCCCGAACTCTATTCCCAGGCCAACGGGCTGCTGGTTGGCAAGACGGGGGGACGCGCGCCGAACACCACCGACGAGGGCAATCTCAACTACGACAAGGGGGACCGCTTCACTACGCTGTTCAAGTGGATCACCGAACTGAATGTCCAGAAGAACGATACCGGCGCCCTGATCCGGGCAAAGGCGTGGTACGACTACACGCTGAACAAGGAGGACGTCCGCTACGGCAACCAGAACAACGGTTATAACGGCTTCGACGGCACCTCGCTGACCAACCGGCGCCCGCTCTCCGATTCCGGCTTCGAGCCGCTGAGCCGCTTCGACGGCATCTACCTGCTCGATGCCTACGTCTATCACACCTTCGATGTGGCCGGAAAACCTCTCCAGTTGCGCGCCGGTAACCAGGTTGTGAACTGGGGCGAAAGCCTCTTCATCCAGGGCATCAACCAGATCAATCCGATCGACGTGCCCTCTTTCCACAAGCCCGGCGCCCAGTTGAAGGAAGTCCTGCTGCCCGTGCCCATCGTCCATGCCAACCAGAGCCTGGGCGCCTTCGGCAGTCTGGAGCTGTTCTACCAGGCCAGGTGGAAGCGCACCCCGATCGACATGGGTTGCGGC
Source organism: Novosphingobium sp. (assembly GCA_028697875.1). Lineage (GTDB taxonomy): Bacteria > Pseudomonadota > Alphaproteobacteria > Sphingomonadales > Sphingomonadaceae > Caenibius. The sequence goes on from JAQVEQ010000253.1 coordinate 2,423, forward strand.
AACTACTGGTCCATCGTCGGCGCCAACATCGGCAACCACGTGGGCTCCTGCGACAACATCATCTCCCTCGTGCCGGGCGGCAGCCAGCCGCTGGGGACCATGCTGAACGCCTACGTCGGCGTGGTCGATTCGAAGAAACCCAGCAATACCGGCCAGTTCGGCCTGGCCTACCGCTTCTATTCGGAAGACCTCGACACCGAATTCGGCCTCTACGGCATGCGATACCACTCTCGCACGCCCATTGTTTCGCTCAGGAACGTGGGCAACGGGCTGGCCAAGAACGGCATGCCAATCGACGCCACCTGGGAATATCCGGAAGCCATCCGCGCCTTCGGCATCAGCGCCTCGACCAACCTGCTGGGCTGGTCGGTCGCCGGCGAAGCGAGCCAGCGCCGCGGCATGCCGGTCCAGATCGACGGCAACGACGTGTTGTACGCCGGTCTGGGCGCGGCCGGCGCCATCGTACCCGGAGCCTCGATCCCGTTCGGCCCCTATGGGAACGGCGCGGTTGCCGCGGCCGGCATCAACGGCGGAGACGGCTACCTGCGCGGCTATACCCGCGCCAACGTCAGCCAGCTCCAGCTCAATGCGGTCAAGGCCGGCAACGGCCTGCTTGGCGGCGACCGTTACCTTTTTGTCGCCGAAGCTGGCTTCCAGTGGAACAACCTGGACGACGACCGCCTGCGCTACAACCGCGCCTTCATCTTCGGGCCGGGGTCGGATCAGGGCTATGGCGGAAGCACCTGCGGCACCCTGAACACCACCAGGGCGGGATGCGCGGACGATGGTTACGTCAGCAAATTCGCCTGGGGCTATCGCCTGAAGCTGGACGTCACCTACAACGACGTCCTCGCGGGCGTTGCGGTCACGCCCAGCGTGTTCTGGTCGCACGACGTCAAGGGCTATGCCGCCGACGGTCAGTTCAACGAAGACCGGCAGGCGCTCGGCCTCAATCTCAAGTTCAAGTACCGCAATACCTATTCGCTCGAGTTCGGCGCAACGATGTTCAACCGCGACGCCAACTACGACCCTGCGCGCGACCGCGGTTTCTATTACGTCACAGCGGCGATAGACATCTGAATTCCACAACAAGAGGAGACATTCGAATGAAGTCGTTGAAAAATGCGGCGGCCGCTTCGTCGGCGCTGGCGCTGCTGGTCGAGAGGGCCG
>JAQVEQ010000254.1 GCA_028697875.1 Novosphingobium sp.
ACACCAAGCTCTCCCGGCTCTATGAGGCGATCGAGAATGGACTGGTCGATATGGGTGATCCCTCGCTCAAGGGACGCATCGCGGAGCTGACCGCCATCCGCGACCAGGCCCGAGGCGATGCCGAGCGGGCCGTGGCCCACATTGAGCGGATCAGCCCAGAGATCACAGTCGAGAGCCTTCACGCCTTCGCTTTGGCGGCCAGGAAGAAGCTCCGCTACGACGATGGCTCCTATGCGCGCAATCATGTGCGCGCTGTGGCGCAGCGGGTCGAGGTCCATAGCAAGACGGACGTGCGAATCTGCGGCACGCGCACCGAATTGCTGCGGACCCTCACCGCCGCCTCTGGCGTAGAGGCGGCGGTGCTAGGGACTCGGGCTTTTGGACCGAAATGGTGCGGGCGGCGGGACTCGAACCCGCACGAGCAAAGCTCAGGGGATTTTAAGTCCCCGGCGTCTACCATTCCGCCACGCCCGCAAACTGCGCCTTCCGGCCTGGCGGGGCTAGCCCGCCGTGCGGCACGCCGCAATCCGCTTTAAACGCCGGCCAGGCGGAAGATGGCCCGAAACGGCAGCTTTGCACGATCGAAAGGAATGGCGGCAAGCCGCGCCGGCAATCAGTCGGCGTTAAGACGCTCGCGGATTTCCTTGCCGGCCTTGAAATAGGGCACACGCTTGGCCGGAACGTCCACCGCGCTGCCCGTGCGCGGGTTGCGCCCCTTGCGCGCCTCGCGCTCCCGCGTCGAGAACGCGCCGAAGCCGCGCAGTTCCACACGGCCGCCTTCGGCAAGCCGTTGCGCGATCTCGTCGAAGAAGATCTGGACTACCTGTTCCACTTCCTCGGCTCGCAGCTCCGGGTTGTCCCGGGCCAAAGCCTCCACCAATTCAGACCTGATCATCGCAATCCTCCACGACTGCGCAATCGGCGACTGCTTTCGGCTTATCCTGCCGCGCCGTCCCGCAAACCCCCTGTGGGCCGCACCAGGCGGCCAGGGTGGGAGACTGCCAGACGAAGGCCCAACGCGCAATTGTCTGACCCGAAATATTTTTCGGTCCTCGAAGTTGTCCCAAGATGCGACGGTTCCGCGCTTCACAGCGCAGCCAATTCGGCTAGTCTGCGGCCCGACGAACAAGCACACAAGGCAGGCACACGAGGGAAACGGGCCCATGGCGAGCCATTATGCGCAAGACGGAGATGCTGGCGGGACGTTCCTGGGACATCCCAAGGGCCTGTTCGTCCTGTTCTTCGCCGAGATGTGGGAACGCTTTTCCTATTACGGGATGCGCGCCCTGCTCATCTTCTACCTGACCCAGCACTGGCTGTTTTCCGATGCCGAGAGCGGGGTCATCTACGGTGCCTACACTTCGCTGGTCTACATCACGCCGGTGCTGGGCGGCTACCTCGCCGACCGCTACCTCGGACAGCGCAAGGCCGTATTGTTCGGAGCGGCGCTGCTGACCTGCGGCCACTTGCTGATGGGATTCGAAGGCGACGGAGGGCAGGGCAGCGCCGCGCTCGGCCTGTTCTGGCTGGCGCTTTCCTTCATCATCGTCGGCTCGGGATTCCTCAAGGCGAACATCTCGGTGATCGTGGGCCAGCTTTACGGCCTCACCGACGTAAGGCGGGACGGGGCCTATACGATCTTCTACATGGGCATCAATCTCGGTGCCGCCGCAGGCTCGCTGCTGTGCGGCTATCTCGGCCAGGTCTACGGCTGGAGCTACGGTTTCGGCGCGGCCGGCGTCGGCATGCTGCTGGGCCTGGCGGTCTTCGCGATCTTCAAGCCGCTCCTGCTCGGCCGGGGCGAACCGCCCGTGCCGCTCGACCGCCGGCACGAAGCCGCGCTCTATGCCCTGGGCCTCGCCGCCGTGGCGGTGATCTGGCTGCTGATACAGTACCAGGACGCGATCGGCTGGCTGCTGCTGGTCGCTGGCGCCCTGCTCGTCGCCTACGTGCTCTACACCGCTGTCGCCCGGCTTGAGCGCGATGCGCGCGACCGTATCTTCGCCGCGATGTTCCTCATCTTCGGCTCGATCCTGTTCTGGGCCCTGTTCGAACAGGCGGGCAGCTCGCTCAACCTCTACACCGACCGCTACGTCGATCGCGCGGGCGTGCCGGCCAGCATGTTCCAGTCGATCAACGCGATCTACATCGTCCTGCTTGCCCCGGTCTTCGCCGGACTGTGGACATGGCTCGCCCGCCACGGGAAGGAGCCGTCGACCCCGGCCAAGTTCGGGCTTGGCATCATCCAGCTCGGCGCGGGCTTCCTGGTGCTCGTCTGGGGGGCGGCGCTGGGCGGACACGGGGCGCAGACAGCCGTGATCTTCATCTTCCTCATCTACCTGCTCCACACCACCGGCGAACTGTGCCTGTCCCCGGTCGGCCTTTCGGCGATGAACCGGCTGGCCCCGGCGCACATGGCCTCGCTCATCATGGGCACGTGGTTCTTTGCCAGCGCGGCGGGCAATTTCGCCGCCGGCCTGATCGCGGCGGCCACCGGATCGGAGCGGGCGAGCGGCGAAGGCGCAGGTCAGCACGTGGTGCTGGACGTCTACAGCCGGATCGGCTGGATCGCGGTAGCGGTAGGCCTGGGCGTGCTGGTCCTGGCGCCGCTGGTCAAACGGCTGATGCACCTCGACACGCTGGGCGACGACAATGTTGGCGACGACCTGCTCGGCCAGGAGGCCGTCGGCGAACCGCAAGCTGCCGGGATGGCCCCGGAAACGGGACCGCACCCCTGAAATAACAGCGTGCGAAAATGGAGAGAGGGAACGTGGACCCTGCACTGATATCATTACTGGCCGCCAGCATCGCCTTTGTCGGCAGCCACTTCGTGATGTCGCATCCCTTGCGCATGCCGCTGGCCGAAAAGCTCGGCAACAAGGGTTTCCTTGCGCTCTATTCGCTGGTCAGCCTCGCGACATTCGCCTGGATGGTGCAGGCGTTCCGCGCCGCCTACGGCATCGGCGCGCCTGCGTGGAACGGACAGACCGACCCCGCCTGGGGGCTTGCCAGCCTGCTCACGCTTCTCGCCCTCGTGCTGTTCCTCGGCTCGCTCAAAGGCAATCCGGCAGCGCCGGACGTGCTCCCCGCCAGGATCGCCGCCGCCACACCACGCGGGGTCTATGCCGTCACCCGCCACCCGATGATGTGGAGCTTCGCCCTGTGGGCCGTGGCCCATATCCTCGTCATGCCGACCCCGCGCTCCATCATCCTCGCCGGCGCCATGCTGGTGCTGGCCCTGCTCGGCGCACACATGCAGGACCGCAAGAAGGAAATACTGCTGGGCGCGGCCTGGAAAGGCTGGGAAGGGCAGACCAGCTACTGGCCGCAATGGGCCAGGCTGGCCCGCGCGGGCTGGGGCCTGTGGACGCTGGCGCTGGTCCTGTGGCTGGCGATTACCTGGCTGCACTTCCTCGGCGCGGGGATCAACGCCGGGATATGGCGGTGGATCTAGGCCCTGCCCTCTAGAGTCTTTCTGCTTGTAAATGAATCGAGGGGATTCCCGGCGGCCGGATTTTGTGATTCAAGCTGGCTACTGGTTTGGAGGCCAGCATGGATGAGGCCATATTCGGCGGATTTGCGGGATTTGTT
>JAQVEQ010000046.1 GCA_028697875.1 Novosphingobium sp.
ACGTGTTCGCGCAGGTCGTCCGCGCTGCGGAAAGCGACGATCTCCGTGTCTTCGCAGGCCGCGACCGGCAGGCGCGCCCGCGTCGCGATGGTCAGCCGGGCCATGTCCTTCCAGTCGGCAAGGTCGGCGGGGGCTACATCCTGCGCTTCGCCCGCCTCGCTCGGATCGACCAGGAAGGCAGGCAGCACACCGGCCAGGCGGGCCAGTTCCATCGCCGCTTCCGCCGCCTCGCGCCAGGGCAACTGATCGGCCATGAATGGCCCTTTGAGCGGGGCGTTGAGATCGAGTGCCGGGTCGGCAATCGGCCGGGCGGCGGCAAGGTCGAACGGTTCCGCCCCGTGGATCAGCACGGGGGCATGGGGTTCGGCCGCCTCGCGCTGGTTGGCGAGCTTGAGCGTTGCCGCGCGTGCCGCCGAAATCAGCATCGCCGCCGATCGCGCGCCCGTGGCGACGGCGGTTTCCACGGGCAGCAGCAGCGGTCCGCCGTCCATTGCCAGCGGCCAGCCGTGGCGCAGGGCGTCGATCGCTTGCGCAACCCGCCGGGCGCCGCTGGGCGAATGGAGCGAGGCAGAATCGTTCAAAGGTCGAATTCCGTAATCAGCGGCACGTGGTCGCTGGGTTTCTCCCACCGCCGGGTTTCCTCCACGAAACGGTGGCCGGTGGATTGCGCGGCCAGGTCCGGCGAGGCCCACATGTGGTCGAGCCGGCGCCCCTGGTCCTTCTGCCGCCAGTACGAGCGGTAGCTCCACCAGCTGTAATTGCGCTCCGGCGCGGGGATGTGCTTGCGGCCCAGGTCGACCCAGCCGTGGGCGTCGGCCAGACGCCCCAGCGCCTCGACTTCGACCGGTGTGTGGCTGACGACTTTCAGCAGAGCCTTGTGATCGTAGACGTCGCATTCCAGCGGGGCCACGTTGAAATCGCCGACCAGCAGTGTCGGCCGGTCGATCGCGTCGGACCAGCGGGTCATGCGTTCGAGGAAATCGAGTTTCTGGCCGAACTTGGGATTTGCTTCGCGGTCGGGAATGTCGCCGCCGGCCGGGATATAGACGTTTTCCAGGGTCATCCCCTGGCCGGGGCCGAGCAGTTCCACCCCGACGTGGCGGGCTTCGCCGTTGTCCTGCCAGTCGTGGCGGGAAAATTCGCGCAAGGGGATGCGGCTGACCGTGGCGACGCCGTGATAGCCCTTCTGTCCGCAGACGGCGCGGTGGGTGTAGCCCAGCTTCTCGAAAGCGGCATGCGGGAAGAGGTTCTCGGCGACCTTGATTTCCTGCAGGCACAGCACATCGGGCGATTGCTCCGTCAGGAAGCGCTCGACCTGATCGATCCTGAGCCGGACCGAGTTGATGTTCCAAGTGGCGATTGTGACCATGCTCAAGGCTTTAGGGTGAGATTCGGGTGGCGTCCATCCGGACCGGCACGTGGCGCGGGCAGGCGCCGTTGCGTTTTCCGGCGCGGCGGCGGGAACGGGCCCCTGCAAGACAAAACCCTCGCCCCGGGGGCAAGGGGGGCGAGGGTTCGTCAAGCGTTCGTCACGCTGTCCAAGGCGGCCTTGGGGATGAGGCTCGGGCAACAGGGGGGAAACCCGCCTCGATCCGCCTTGCAAGGATGTAGATAGGAGCTTCCGGCTTGCTGGTTAATGAACGGATCGCTGCAATCTGCCGTAGGGTGAAAACATTCGGCGGCGATCCGTTCGCTTCTAGCGACGACCCGTTTTGCGCGGGTCGCGAAAGGTGAATGTCCTGTCGGAAACATCCATGCCGTAACGCTGGTTGGTCAGGCGGATAGTGGTCCGCTTGTTCTGCGAATCGAGCGCGACCCAGCTCACCAGCTCCATCCCGCCCGGCGCCCCGGCCTTCTTGACGAAGATCAGGGTGATGGTCCCGTATTCGGGATGCTTGGCATCGTGGACTTCGATGCTGAGGACGTCGGGATTGCCCGTCGGGATGAGCTTGCCGAAGCGGCTGACGTTGCGGCCCGGATCGAGCAGCGCGCCCAGCGGGCTGTTCTTGATCGGCCAGCGCTGGACCTGGTTGACCTCGTAATCGATCACGGTCAGCGCATGGCCGTCGCCGACGATCAGCATCGGCACGCTCTTTTCGTATTCGAACCGGATCTTGCCCGGCCGCTTCAGCGTCAACACGCCGGAAATGCTCTGGCCGGTGCGGTCGGTCTGGACGAAATCGGCGCGCATTGTCGAAATGGCGCGCAGGGCCGCCACCGCACGGTCGAGATCGCCGCTTTGTGCGGCCTGTGCGGGAATCGCGGGGACGACAAATGCGGCGGGAGCGGCCACGGCGATTGCCGCCGCCAAGCCCCAGCGAATCAGCGTGTTCGAAGCAGTTTTCAAGCGGTTCATGCCCATTGCGCTATTCTAGCGGGCTTGAACTCTTAGTGAACCCTTGCAGGTCCTTACTTGATCTTGGCTTCCTTGAACTCGACGTGCTTGCGCGCGACCGGGTCGTATTTGCGGAAGCTGAACTTTTCCGTGATGTTGCGCGGGTTCTTCTTGGTCACGTAGAAAAAACCGGTGCCGGCAGTGGAGACCAGCTTGATCTTGACGGTTGCGGGCTTCGCCATGGCGTGTTCCTAAATTTCCCAAAAGGCCGGTCTATGGCCGAAATAACAGGGGCGGCGCGCACGGCACCGCCCGTCAAGGCGCGCCCATTGGGTGATTCCGCGCCGAAAGTCAAGCGGTAGGGGGGCTCACCAGTCCACCTTGCCGCGATTGGCCTTCACGCTCCCGCGGGCCTTCTTGCTCTTGAGCCGCGCTTCCTTGCCGATGCGGTTGACGCGGGACTTGGCGCGTTTCTTCGGTTCCTGCTCGGCGGCTTCGATCAGCCGGGCGAGCCGTTCGCGCGCTTCGGCCCGATTCGCTTCCTGCGTCCGGTGGGTGCGGGCGGTCAGCACGATCTCGCCCTTGGCGGTCATCCGGCTGCCCGCCAGCGCTTTCAGCCGGTGGAAGACCGGCGGGGACAAGCGCAGGGCGAAGACGTCGAGCCGCAATTGCACCGCGGTCGCCACTTTGTTGACGTTCTGCCCGCCGGGGCCGGAAGAGGCGATGAAGCTTTCCTCCGCCAGCGCCAGGGCGCGCCGGACGATGTCGCTTTCGCTCATCGGGCCGGTGCGATCACGTCCCAATCGATCCCGAAAGTCAGGAAATCGGCGGGAAGCGGGGCCGTGGCGGCAATGGGCGGCTTGTTTTCGCGCGGCACCGTCAGGGCCGCGGCATGAAGCATCGCGCGCTGCGCGCGCGGGTCGGGGCCGCCGTAGACCGGATCGCCCACCAGCGCATGGCCGAGCCCCGACGCCGCATGGACGCGGATCTGGTGAGTGCGCCCGGTGACGGGCTTGAACTCGACGGCCGTGACGCCGTCCTTCACTGCCAGCCGCCGCCAATGGGTCACGGCGGGCTTGCCCTTCTTTGCGGGGATCATTTTCCACCCGGCGCCGGCGGAGCTGATCTTGGACAGGGCCAGTTCCACCGTGCCGCTTTCTTCCGCCAGTTCCCCGGCGACGATGCCGATATAGGTCTTGTCCGCCTGCCGGGCCTCGAACGCGGCGGCGAAGCGCTTCAGCGCCTTGGGGTTGCGGGCCAGCAGCAGGCAGCCCGACGTGTCGGTGTCGATCCGGTGGACCGGCACGGGCGGCCGCTGGAAGCCGAGCTTGAGCGCTTCGTAATGGTCTTCGAGGCTTGGCCCTCCGGCGCGCGGCCGTTCGACCGGCAAGCCGCCCGGCTTGTCGATCACCAGTGCTTCGCCATCCTCGAACAGGATCGGAATGGCGGTCATGAAAGGGCGGCGGCGATCCGTTTCATCGCCTCTTCCAGCACGGCCTCGTCGGCGGCGAAACTGATGCGGAAACCGTCTCGTCCGCCGAATGCCGATGCGGAAACTACTGCGACGCCGTGGTCGAGCAGGTGCATGGCGAGCTTTTCGTCGTCGCCGAAGCGCTTCATCAGCGGCGCGGCGTCGATGAAGCAGTAGAAGGCGCCGTCGGGCACCGGCGTCGACAGGCCGGGCACGGCATTGATCGCTTCGACCACCATGTCGCGCCGTGCGCGGAAACGCTCACGCCAATCGGCCAGGAATTCCTGCGGCCCTTCGAACGCGGCCACGGCGGCGGCCTGGCTGACCGAGCACGGATTGCCGGTTGAGTTCGACTGCAAGCGCCCCATGGCGTCGATCAGCCATTGCGGGCCGGTGGCGACGCCGATGCGGAAGCCGGTCATCGCATGGCTTTTCGATACGCCGGAGACGGTGCAGATCCGGTCCGCGAGGTCGGGGCAGACGGCCGCCAGCGTCGCGTGGGGCTTACCCGTATAGTTGAGCGGCGCGTAGATATCGTCGGACAGCACCATGATGCGCGGGTGGCGTCGCAGCACTTCGCCGATCGCCTGGAGCATTTCCGCCGGATAGACCGCGCCGGTCGGGTTGCCGGGGCTGTTGAGCAGCAGCCATTGGGCTGACGGCGTGATCAGCGCCTCGAGCGCGGCGGCATGGAAACGGAAATTCTCGCGCGCATGGGTGACCAGCGGAACGGCCTTGGCGCCCGCGAAACGGACGATCTGAGGATAGCTGACCCACCATGGCGTAGGTATGATTACTTCCTCGCCGGCACTGACAGTGGCCAGCAGGGCGTTGAAGATGGCCTGCTTGCCGCCATTGCATACGATCACCCGGCCCGGTTCGGTTTCGATCCCGAGGTCGCGCTGGAAATGCACGGCAGCGGCCTGCTTCAGCGCGGCGGTGCCGGTGACCGGGGTATAGCGCGTCTGCCCGCCGTCGAGCGCGGCCTTGGCTGCTTCGATCACGTGGGCAGGAGTCGGGAAATCGGGTTCGCCGACCGACAGCGAGATGATGTCGCGGCCCTGTTCGCGCAGTTCCGTCGCGCGGTCGGTCATCGCGTTGGTGCGCGACACCTCGATCCGCTGGAGCGCCTGGGAATATCGCGGCTGGGTCATGTGAGCAATTCCGCCTTCATCAGCCCGCGCAGGGCATTGCCAAGGAAAAAGCCGCCGGACAGGTCGTCGAGCGTGAGTTGGGCTTCCCTCGCCCGCCCTTCTTCGATCAGGGACCGGCGCAGTACGCCGGGCAGCAGGCCCAGAGCGGCCGGAGGGGTCGACAGCACGCCGTCGCTGCCAGGGACGAAGATATTGGTGAAAGTGCCTTCGGTCACCAGCCCGTCATCGCGCAGCAGCAGGGCTTCGTCCGCACCCGCCTCGCGCGCCGTGGCCAGGGCAAGCTCGTAGAAGCCGCGGTCGCTGGTCTTGTGGCGCAGCCGCAGGTCGCCCGGGTCGACCGGCAGGGGCAGCACGGCGCAGCGGATCGGTTCTGACAGCGGCGCGGGCAGGGGCGCGGCTTCGAGCGCGGTTGCCCCGCTGCGGGCCAGCACCAGCCGCACCCTGGCTGCCTCTTCCAGTTCGAAACACAGGACCTGGATCTGGTTGCGCGCGGCGTGGCGGTCGAAAGCGAAGCCAAGTTCGGCCGCGCTCGCCTTCATCCGTTCGAGATGCGGTTCCAGCAATTCTATGCCCCGCTCCGGATCGAAGTGCATGGTTTCGATCAGGTCATAGGCAGCGGCAGCAGACTGGCGCACGAAATCCCCTTTCACCAGGCACTCGCGCCATTCCGCCGGACCTTGCGAATCCGCCACGACCGCCGAGCCCACCCCGAGTACCGCGCGGCCCGCCCCGTTCTCGCCAGGGGTGAGCCGCAAGGTGCGGATTGCCACATTGAAAGCCGCCCGGCTAGCTCCCTCTGGCCCTTCGCCGTTCGCGTCCGCGCCGATCCAGCCGATCGCGCCGCAATAGGGGCCGCGCGGTGCGCATTCCACCGCGTCGATCAGTTCCATCGCCCGGATCTTGGGCGTGCCGGTGATCGACCCGCAGGGGAAGATCGCGCGCAGCACGTCCATCGCGCCCTTGCCGGGCAGCAGCGTGGCGCGGATGGTCGAAACCATCTGGTGGACGGTGGGATAGCTTTCGACCGCGAAAGGGGCGTCGACCCGTACGCTGCCCGCCTCGCAGACGCGCGACAGGTCGTTGCGCATGAGATCCACGATCATCAGGTTTTCGGCCCGATCCTTCTCCGACCCCGCCAGTTCAGTGGCCAGGGCGTGGTCTTCCACCGCATCGCGGCCGCGTGGACGGGTGCCTTTCATCGGCTTGACCTTGGCCGAGGAACCCTTGAGCGAAACGAACAGCTCGGGCGAAAAACTCAGCAGCCAGTGCGACCCGTCGAACACCACGCCGCCATATCCGGCGGCGGCCTTGGGGCGGATCGCGGCATAGAGCGCCAGTGGATCTCCGCGATAGCTGCCTGCCAGGGGGAAGGTCAGGTTGGCCTGGTAGATGTCCCCCGCCGCAATCGCCTCGCGCAGAGTGTCGAAAGCGCGGGCATAGCCGCCGGGCGAAAGCTGCGGCAGGAGCGGGCCGATCGCGGGGGGCTGATCGCCTTGCGCCTGCGCGGCGAGCCATTGCGGCACATCGGCGGCCGGGATCGTTTCGTGCCTGTCGAACAGCCCCAGCCACACCAGCGGCCCGTCCGCTCCGGTCCGTTTCGCGGCGAGGGCGGCCAGTTTCGGCTCCAGCGCCAGCCCGGCTTCGTAGGCCAGGTAGCCGGCCAGCGTCCCGCCATCCTTGCGCCGCGTCGCGTCGGCGGCCTCGAGCGTACCGGCGACGTCTTCCGGGCGGCGGGCGACGAACAGCGCGCGCGGGTTTTCGAACAGATGCGCATTGCTTGCGCCTTGCGCCCGTGCATCGTCGAGCAGGACAAAGGGGTTTCGCGCGGCCATGGTTCCCCGCCTTAGTGTCCCTTCGCCGAAAAGAAAGCCGTCCGATTGCGCCGGGGGGCGGCTGCGCCATGGCCTGAGCGCAGGCCGAAGGGGCGCTTGACGCGATTTTGCCCGCGCTTCACACAATGGCCCGAGCGAAATCGGCAAGGATCGGAACGGATGGGCGAAATCTTCCTCGGGCTGGGCGCGAACGGCGAACGGCAAGTGCTCAATCTCGGCCGGGCCAATCGCCACGGGCTGATCGCCGGGGCGACCGGTACCGGCAAGACCGTGACCTTGCAGGGCCTTGCGGAAAGTTTCTCCGCCGATGGCGTGCCGGTTTTCGTCGCGGACGTGAAAGGCGACCTGTCGGGCATTTCGATGCCCGGTTCGCCGACGTTCAAGCACGCCGACAAGCTGGAAGAGCGGGCGAAGGAACTGGGCATGGACGACTATGCCTATTCCGACAATCCGGCGGTGTTCTGGGACCTCTACGGCGAACAGGGCCATCCGGTCCGCACGACGATTTCCGAAATGGGGCCGCTGCTGCTCGCCCGCCTGCTCGACCTCAACGAGACGCAGGAAGGCGTGCTCCAGATCGTCTTCCGTTTCGCCGACGAGGAAGGGCTGCTGCTGCTCGACATGGGCGATCTCCAGGCGATGCTCGCCTATACCGCCGAACACGCCGCGGAACTGACCACCAGGTACGGCAATGTCACCAAGGCCAGCATCGGCGCGATCCAGCGCCAGCTGCTGTCGTTCGAAAGCCAGGGGGCGGACAGGTTCTTCGGCGAACCGGCGCTGGAGATCGAGGATTTCCTCAAGGTGGATGAACAGGGGCGCGGTTACATCAACGTGCTCGCCGCCGACAAGCTGATGCGCAGCCCCAAGCTCTACGCCACGTTCCTGCTGTGGCTGCTGGCCGAACTGTTCGAAGTGCTGCCCGAAGTGGGCGACCCGGAAAAGCCGAAGCTGGTGTTCTTCTTCGACGAGGCGCACCTGCTGTTCGACGATGTGCCCAAGGCGCTGGAGGAGAAGATCGAACAGGTCGTGCGCCTGATCCGTTCCAAGGGCGTGGGCGTCTATTTCGTGACGCAGAACCCGATCGACGTCCCCGAAGAGGTCGCGGGACAGCTCGGTAACCGGGTGCAGCACGCGTTGCGCGCCTTTACGCCGCGCGATCAGAAGGCGATCAAGGCGGCGGCGGAAACGTTCCGCATCAATCCGGACCTCGACGTCGAAACGGCGATCACCGAACTGAAAGTGGGCGAGGCGCTGGTTTCCACCCTGATGGAGGACGGGGCCCCCGGCGTGGTGCAGCGCACGCTTATCAAGCCGCCGCGTTCGCGCCTCGGCCCGATCACGGAGAAGGAACGGGCGATCATCCGCTCTGTCAGCCCGGTCGACGGGAAATACGATACGGCGGTCGACCGTGAGAGCGCGCGAGAGATGCTTGCGAAAAAAGCGGCATCACCTGCCGTAGGTGGGTTGTGGTCCAGAATCCCGGACGTTTTCAGGAAGGCGGCCAAACGCGCTGCCGGTGCTGCCACGAGCGCAGCGATCGCCATCGGCATTGCAAAAGCGTTCGGCAAGAAGTCGAGCGCCAATCCGACGGCCAATGCCGCCAGCGCAGCGGCCGGCTCGATAGCGACTGACTTGGGCGGGCAATACGCAGGTCAGCTCGCCCGGAACATCATGGGGCGGCTCGTGCGGGAGGTTACCAAGGCCAGCAAGCCCAGCTCGAAAGGGTGAGTGAAAAATTGGGCGAGTAGCCGTCAGCCCAAGGGCAATCTCAGTTCGGCCAGCAAGCCGCCTTCGGGGCGGTTGGCGAGGCGCAGGCTGCCGCCGTGCTGTTCGGCGATCGCGCGGGCGAGCGTGAGGCCGAGGCCCGCTCCGCCGGTCATGCGGTTGCGCGACGGTTCGCCGCGGGCAAAAGGTTCGAACAGGCCGGCAATCTCGCCTTCCGGGATGCCCGGTCCGTCGTCGGCAATCCGGATCACCGCCTCGTCGCCTTCCCGGCCCAGCGTGACGCGGGCGTTGCCGCCATAGCGCAGGGCGTTGGAAATGAGGTTGCGCAAGGCGCGGCGCAGCCAGGTTTCGCGGATGGACAGGACGATGCGGGCCGTGTCGCCCAGCACCGCATTCTCGCCCATGTCCTCGTATTCCTCGACCACCGCGGCGACGAGCGCCGAAAGCTCGGTCTTCTGCAGCGGGTCGCTCGGCCGTCCGACACGGGCGAGGGAAAGGATGTCGTCGAGCGTGCGGGTGATCTCCTCCACCGTCGCGGCCATCTTCTGCCGCTCGGCTTCGTCGGACACGCTTTCGATACGGATGCGCAGGGCCGCCAGCGGCGTCTTGAGATCGTGGCCGATAGCGCCGAGCATGACGTCCTTTTCGCCCAGCAGCGCGGCGATCCGGTCTTCCATCGCGTTATGCGCGGCGATCAGGCGGCTGACGTCTTCCGGCCCGTGGGGTTCGATCTGGCCGTCGGCTTCGCGAGTCCTGGCGAAGCGTTCGACCCGGGCGGTCAGCGCGGCCAGCGGGCGGGTAATACGCCGCAGCAGGAAAGCGAGCAGCCCCACCAGGATGACATAGAGCAGCAGCGTCTGGGCCAGCAGCGTGCGTAGGGCGTGCGGCGGCCGGTCGGGCAGGGGGACGCGGGCGATAATCCACTCGCCGCCCGGCTTCTCGCGCAAGGCCGCGATCAGGAGCTTGCGCTCGCCCATGTCCGGGGGCGGTTCGAATCCCGGCCAGCGCCGCATCCGCTGGGCGAGAAAGGGGTCCTTGCCCAGCGGGCGCTCCACCACCACGAGTTCGGACGGGGTCAGGCCCTGTTCGGCAAGGATCGCGGCCAGCGCCGCTTCCCGCTTCGGCTGGCGGACTTCGCCGGGGCGGGTGGGGAGCGTGGCGCTGCGTTCCAGCTTCAGGCGGCGCAGGCCGGGCGGGGCATGTTCGGCCAGGTGCTCGCGCTCCTCGCTGTCCTTCGGTCCCGCTTCGATCCCGCCGATCACGCGGAAAGCGATGGCGTTGAGCACGGCGGTCTCGCGCCTCTGTTCCTCCGCGCGCCACAGCAGCATGCCGGACAGGCCCTGCGCGACAAACAGCGCGAGCGCCACCGACAGCAGCATCTGGCCGAGCAGGCTCCGGGGCCACAGGCGCATGGGCTAGGCCTGGCCCGGGCTGGCGGCGCCGGGGACGAACCGGCGCACTTCGGCGGCGAAGCGGTAGCCGCCGCCCCACACTGTCTGGATCAGCCGGGAATCGCCCCGGCCGCTATCGATCTTGCGCCGCAGGCGGCTGACCTGATTGTCCACCGCGCGGTCGAACAGGTGCGCTTCGCGGCCCTGAACCATGTCGAGCAGGCGATCGCGGTCGAGTACCTGGCGCGGATGGTCGAGAAAGGCCTTGAGCAGGCGGAATTCGGCGGAGGAAATGGCCACTGCCGCGCCTTCCGGGTCGGTCAGCTGGTGCTTGAGCGGATCCAGCCGCCAGCCTTCGAATTCGTACCACGCGTATTCGTCCGGCGCCGCTGCGGGGCGGCTCGCCCGGCGCAGCACGCTGCGGATGCGGGCGACCAGTTCGCGCGGCTCGAACGGCTTGGTGACATAGTCGTCGGCCCCGATCTCGAGCCCGATGATGCGGTCGGTCGCTTCCCCGCGCGCGGTCAGGAGGATGACCGGCAGGTTTTTCGCTTCGACCAGGTGGCGGCACAGGGAAAGGCCGTCCTCGCCCGGCATCATGATGTCGAGCAGGACGATGTCGGGTTTCCCGTTCAGCAGGGTGCTGCGCGCTTCGGCGGCGCTTTGCGCCTGCGATACGGCGAACCCCTGGCCGGACAGATAGTCCGCCAGGGGTTCGCGCAGAGTCGGCTCGTCGTCGACGATCAGGACGCGGGCGCCCCCGTTTCCGGCATTGGCTCCATTGCCGGCGGCAGGGGCGCCCGTCATCGCTTATTCGGCCGCCGGTGCCGGCGCGCCGCGGCGTTCGCGCCATTCGTCACGGAATTCCTTGCGCATGTCGCGCCGTTCCTTGGCCGTGACAGTGCCGTCCTTGTTGGCATCGGCCTTGTCGAACATGGCAAGGTGGGCGGCAACGAATTCGGCCTGCGATATTGCTCCGTCGCCATTGGTGTCGGCGCGTTGCATCATCGGGCCGGGACCCATCTTGCCCATCCGCTGCGACTTGCCGCCGGGGCAGTCGCCCGGGGCGCCCATCGGGCCGGGGCCTTTGCCGCCGGGGCCAGCCATCGGGCCCGGACCGTCACCCGGCCCGCGCATGCCGCCCGGACCATCGCCTGGGCCGCCACGCATCTTGCCGGGGCCAGCGGCGAATTCCTCGCGGCTGAGCACGCCGTCCTTGTTGGTGTCGAGCTGGTCGAAACGCTGCTGCTGCCGCGCGTCGCGGTCGGCCTGGTCGAGCTTGCCGTCCTTGTTGACGTCCATCCGTTCGAACATCTGGATGGCCTGTCCCTGGGCCTGGGCGCGGGTCGTGTCGCCTTGAACCATGCCGGGGGCGGCATAGGCGAAACCGGCGCCGGCAATCGTCGCGGCGCCAGCGGCGCCCAGGAGGATCTTGGTGATCTTTCGCATTCCTCTGCTCCTTCGCAAATGAGGGCGAGTTGCGGCAAGCCTGGTCAGCGGGGGAGGGGAGGGTTCGGACCGACCGCCGCAACTCTTGAAACCGGTTCTACGTTCCTCCTGTCGCGCAAATATGTCGGGTACCGGCGAAATTGTCGCAATTTGTCGCACGATGCCCGGCATGTTCATGCAGGCGCAAGCCGGAAGTCCGCCCCAGGCCCTACAAAGGCGCGCAGGCCCGTTCGAGCCAGTCGCGCGCGGCGCCTTCCAGCTGCGGGCCGATCAGGGCCAGCACCCCGGCGTGATAGGCGTCGAGCCAGGCGCGCTCGTCCCGGTCGAGCAGGGCGGCGTCGATCAGCGTACGGTCTATCGGCACATGGGTCAGCGTTTCGAAACCGCGCCATTCGCCTTCGGCCCCGTCGATCGCGCGTTCTTCCACCAGCACGAGGTTCTCGATCCGGATGCCGTAGGCGCCGGTCTTGTAATAGCCCGGCTCGTTGGAAACGATCATGCCCGGCAGCAGTTCCTGGTTGCCGCCGGTCTTGCCGATCCGCTGTGGCCCCTCGTGGACCGAGAGGAAGCTGCCCACGCCGTGGCCCGTGCCATGGGCATAGTCGATGCCGGCTTCCCACAGCGAACGGCGCGCCAGCGTGTCGAGCTGCGAACCCACGGTACCCTTGGGGAAAGTCGCCCGGGCAAGCGCGATATGGCCCTTGAGCACGCGGGTGAAGCGGTCCCTGACTTCGGCGCCGGGCGCGCCGGGCCCGATCCAGACGGTGCGGGTGATGTCGGTCGTCCCGTCGGGGTACTGCCCGCCCGAATCGACGAGATAGACGCTGCCCGGTTCGAGCGGGCGGTTGGTCTCCTCGCTCACCCGGTAATGGACGATGGCGCCGTTGGGCCCGGCGCCGGAAATCGTGTCGAACGACAGGTCGCGCAAGCAGCCGGTGTCCTCGCGGAAGGCTTGCAGCCGGGCGGCCGCGCCCAGTTCGTCGACCGTGCCCCGGGGGGCTTCGACCGACAGCCAGTGGAGGAACCGCGATACGGCCGCGCCGTCGCGTTTCTGTGCCGCGCGGTGGCCGGCCTGTTCGGCCTCGTTCTTGATCGCCTTGGGCAGGGTGCAGGGATCGGAGGCGGCGACCACTTCGGCCCCGGCCCCTTCGAGCGCGGCGAAGATCGCCGCCACGGCATGGTCGGGATCGACAGCCACGCGCTTGCCGGCCAGCGCCGCCAGCGCGGGCTCGAACGCTTCGCGCGGGGCCACGCGCACGGCATTGCCCAAGTGCGCCGAAAGTTCGGGCGTGACCTTTTCCGGCGCGATGAACAGATCGGCCGTGCCGTCCGCATGGGCGATGACGAAGCTCAGCGCCACGGGGGTCCGCTCCACGTCGGAGCCGCGGATATTGAGCAGCCAGGCGATCGAATCGAGCGCGGGGACAACCACTGCGTCGAGCCCTTCCTGCACCAGCCAGCGGGCGATCTCGCCGCGCTTGTCCGCGCTCGACCGGCCGGCCAGCGCTTCGTCGTGGGGGATGGCCGGGGCATTCGAAGCGGCGGGCCGGTCCTGCCACACGGCATCGACCGGATTGCCGTCCACCGCCTCCAGTTCCGCCCCGCGTTTCGCCAGCGCCTTGGCGGCCGCATCCGCCCAGCCTTTGGAGTGGAGCCACGGGTCGTAACCGATCCGTGCACCTTCCGGCGCCTGTTCGCCCAGCCATTTGGCGGGGCTCGTTTCAGGGACGGAAGCGTATTCCCACTGGCCGGAATCGACCTGGTCGCGCACTTGCAGGGTATAGCGTCCGTCGACGAAGATCGCCGCCCGGTCCCGCAGTACCACGGCGGTGCCGGCCGAACCGTTGAAACCGGTCAGCCATTGCAGGCGCTGGGCATAGGCGCCGACATATTCGCTCATATGCTCGTCGGAGATCGGCACGACGAAACCGTCCAGCCCGCGGCGGGCAAGTTCTGCCCTCAAGGCGTCGAGCCGCACGGAGCCGTTTGCCTCTTTTGGGGTCGACATCAGCATTGCGGCAGGCTCCTCCGGGTAATAGTGCCCTATCCAACATAGGGGCGCATGCGCGTTTCGCCAGTTACCAGCAAGGAATGAGGATGCAAAAACCCGTCGCCCTTGTCGCGCTGGCACTGCTCGCCCTGGCCCGTCCCGTTTTTGCCAAGGATGCCATGACCGAAATCCCCGCTTCCCCGCCCGTTGCCGAAAAGCGCGAACACACTGCCGAATATCACGGAATCCGGATCGAGGATCCTTATGCCTGGCTGCGCGATCCCGGCTACCCGACGGTCGACGACAAGGACGTGCTGGCCTATCTCGAAGCGGAAAACGCCTGGTTCGAGGCGCGGATGGCGCCGCGCAAGGACCGGATCGAGGCGCTGTTCAAGGAAATGCGCGGGCGGATCAAGGAAGCGGACAAGTCCGTGCCGCAGAAGGATGGCGATTACTTCTACTGGATCGAGTACGAGGAAGGCGCCGAATACAAGAAATGGTGGCGCCGCCCGGTCGGTGCGCCGGACGACGGCAGCGCGGACCACCTGATTCTCGACGAAGTGGCGCTGGCCCAAGGCAAGGACTATTTCCGGCTCGGCGCGCTTTCGGTCAGCCAGGACGGCAAATTGCTGGCCTATGCGGTGGACGACAACGGGTCCGAGCGTTTCACCGCCCGGATCAAGGATCTCGCCACCGGTACGTTGCTGCCCGACGAGATTCCCGGCACTCTTTCCAGCCTGGTCTGGGTCGCGGGCGATACGGGCCTGATCTACAGCCTCGCGAACGAACAGTGGCGCACCGACAATGCCCGCCTGCACTGGCTGGGCAAGCCGGTGGCGCAGGACGTCGAACTCTATCACGAGGGCGACGAGGGCTTCCGCGTTTCCAGCTCGCTGTCCGCCAACGAGAAATGGGTGATCGTTTCGGCCGGCGACCACGAGACGAGCGAAGTGCGGCTGATCCCGGCCGATGCGCCCCTGACGGAACCGACGGTGGTCAAGGCGCGGCAGAAAGGCGTCGAGTACGACGTCGACGAGCGTGACGGCACGCTCTACATCCATGCCAACGACACGCACGAGAATTTCCGCCTGGCGACCGCGCCGCTGGACAAGCCGGGCGAATGGACGACCCTGATCGCGGGATCGGACGATTTCTACCTGACCGGGTTCGACCTGTTCAAGGATTTCTACGTGGTGGAAGGGCGGCTGCGCGGCCTCGACCACCTGGAAGTGCGTTCCTACGGCGATCCCGCGAAGGTCGAGCCGATCGTCTTTCCCGAAGCGAGCTATACCGCAGGGCTGGACGACAATCCCGAATGGGACGTGGACACGCTGCGCCTGTCCTATGCCAGCATGGTCAGCCCCAATACGGTCTACGACTATCACCTGGCCGGCAAGAGTCTCGAAACGCTCAAGGTGCAGGAGATCCCTTCGGGCTACGACGCCTCGCTCTATGCGACCGAGCGGCTGGAAATCCCGGCGCGCGACGGCACGGCGATCCCGGTCAGTGTGATGTACCGCAAGGACCGCGTCCCCGGCGGCCCGCTCCACCTCTACGGCTACGGCGCTTACGGCATTTCGATCGACCCGGGCTTTTCGACCACGCGGCTGAGCCTTGTCGATCGCGGGTTTGCTTATGCCATCGCCCATATCCGCGGCGGGGACGACCTCGGCCGCGCCTGGTACAAGGCGGGCAAGCTGGAGCGGCGGACCAACACTTTCAACGATTTCGTCGATGTGGCGAAGGGCCTCGTCGAACGCGGCTACACCGCGGCGGGAAAGATCAGCATTTCCGGCGGGTCGGCCGGTGGCGAGCTGATGGGCGCGGTGGTCAATTCCGATCCCGCCCTGTGGGGCGCGGTGGCGGCCCATGTGCCGTTCGTCGACGTGCTGGCCACCATGCTCGATGCCTCGCTGCCGCTGACGCCGGGCGAATGGCCCGAATGGGGCAACCCGATCGAGGACAAGGCGGCTTTCGAACTGATCCGCAGCTATTCGCCCTACGACAATGTCCGCGCCCAGGCCTATCCGCCGATGCTGGTGACGGCCGGGCTCAACGATCCGCGCGTGACTTATTGGGAACCGGCTAAGTGGGTCGCGAAGCTGCGCGAACTGAAGACCGATTCCAACGAACTGCTGCTCAAGACCAACATGGGCGCGGGCCATGGCGGCAAGTCGGGCCGGTTCGAGAGCTTGCGCGAAACGGCCGAGGAATTCGCCTTCATCCTCTGGCAGATGGGCGTCGAGAAGTGACGGGGGAAGCGAACGGGCGGC
>JAQVEQ010000047.1 GCA_028697875.1 Novosphingobium sp.
ATGAGCGAACCGTCGAAGCAACATGGAAACGCATCGGCAAGCTGCTCGATCACTTCCCGCCCGCCGAATGTGCAAACTACATCCGGGGCGCAGGTTACGCATCAATATGAAACGGAAAGACTCTAGTCGAGCGAAAAAATGGGGCGGCCCCACAGGAGGCCGCCCCACATCTGCTTAGGCGTAGCGGATAAGCGTCCACGTCACGGCGTTTCCTCGATACGGCGGCATGATGTTGCCTACCGCAATCGGAGCAGTCGTGGACGGGGTTGTCTGTGCTTCCCAAACGCCGGATTCCGGACAACGTTCACCGGTCCGGGCAGTGGTTCCAAGCGGCCTACGAGCCATAACTTGGGTCCTTTCATTACGCTGCCAGGACACGCGGCAGCGTTGACGTCAGAACCGAGGACCACTACTGTGGAAAAGCTGTAGAAAGCTCCGTCGTGGTATGCCCACCTCGGATTGGGGTCGCCATTGCCGTGGCGGCCCCATTTTAGTTTATTCGATATATACCCCTTTTCTTAGGTACCGCCTCTAAGAGCGGGGGTTTTGTATTGACCATCCGATACAGCTTGCCTGCAACTTTCTTTCTGTCGTGTATCTTCCCCGACTGACGATAGAGGCCAACAAGAACCTCATCCACAGAGGCGACACCTGAGAAACGGTGCCGTATGACGTCGATTATCTCTTGCTCAAGCTCGTCGATACGGGCGGCCGGAATCTGCCGAAGCAGCGCCTCTGGAAGATCGTCAAGTCTCCCGAATCGCGCGCCGACATCATCTGGTAATTCGTCTTCCATAGGGCGTACATAGCACTATCCCGGAAGCCGTCAATCTCACTCGCGCAATAACTCGCGCAATAACTCCCGCATCAATTATGCTTAAGTCACGCCCGCCACATGTTCTTCATTTGTTCCCTATGCCCTGTTTCACATAGGAAAATGGGGGATATTCCTTCTTTGTTCTCATCAATTCGTTGACTCGGGGCGAATAACGAAAAACCCCGCGAGTCGCTTTGACTCACGGGGCTTTTCTCTAGCCTCTAAAATACTCGCAAATTAACTCGCGAAATTGTTCGCCTCAGAGCTTGTCGGTCAGCTCCGGGACGGCATTGAAGAGGTCGGCAACGAGGCCGAGGTCGGCGACCTGGAAGATCGGGGCGTCCTCGTCCTTGTTGATCGCGATGATGGTCTTGGAGTCCTTCATCCCGGCGAGGTGCTGGATCGCACCCGAGATGCCGACCGCGATGTAGATTTCCGGGGCGACGATCTTGCCGGTCTGGCCGACCTGGTAGTCGTTCGGGACATAGCCTGCGTCCACCGCGGCGCGCGATGCGCCGACCGCCGCGCCGAGCTTGTCCGCCAGCGGGAAGATGTACTGCTGGAAGGTGTCCGAATCCTTCAGCGCGCGGCCACCGGAGACGATGATCTTGGCGCTGGTCAGTTCCGGGCGTTCCGACTTGGCGATTTCGGAGCCGACATAGCTCGAAATGCCCGCATCGCCCGGACCCGCAACGGCTTCGACCGCTGCCGAACCGCCGGTTGCTTCCGCCTTGGCGAACGCGGTGCCGCGTACGGTAATCACCAGCTTGGCATCGCTCGATTCGACCGTCGCGATGGCGTTGCCGGCGTAGATCGGGCGCGTGAAGGTCTTTTCGCCTTCAACCGAGAGGATGTCCGACACCTGCATCACGTCGAGCAGCGCGGCGACGCGCGGCGCGATGTTCTTGCCGGTGGTGGTGGCAGGCGTCACGAACGCGTCGTGGTGGCCCATCAGGTCCGCCACCAGCGGGGCGACGTTTTCGGCCAAGCTATTGGCGTAGGCCGCATCGTCGGCCAGGTGGACCTTGGCGACGCCGGCGATCTTCGCGGCGTCATCGGCCACGGCGGCGCAGCCGCTGCCGGCGACCAGAAGGTGGACTTCGCCGAGCTGCGAAGCGGCGGTCACGGCCGAAAGAGTTGCGTCCTTGACCGAAGCGTTGTCGTGTTCGACCCAAACAAGCGTCTTCATCTCAGGCGACTCCCATTTCCTTGAGCTTGGCAACCAGCGCGTCGACGTCCGGCACCTTGATGCCGGCCTGGCGCACGGGCGGTTCGCCGACATTGAGCGTCTTGAGGCGCGGCGCGGTATCGACGCCGTAGTCGGCCGGGGCCTTGGTGGCGAGCGGCTTGGACTTCGCCTTCATGATGTTCGGCAGCGAGGCATAGCGCGGTTCGTTGAGGCGCAGGTCGGTGGTGACGATGGCCGGCATCGCCAGCTTCACGGTTTCGAGACCGCCGTCGACTTCGCGCTTCACAGTGACCGAATCGCCTTCGACCGTCACTTCGCTGGCGAAGGTGCCCTGCGGGCGGCCCATCAGCGCGGCGAGCATCTGGCCGGTCTGGTTGGAGTCGTCGTCGATCGCCTGTTTGCCCAGAATCACCAGGCCCGGCGTTTCCTCGTCGGCAATGGCCTTGAGGATCTTGGCGACGGCCAGCGGTTCGACTTCGTCGTCGGTCTGGACGAGGATCGCGCGGTCGGCACCCATGGCCAGCGCGGTGCGCAGCGTTTCCTGCGCCTTGGCCGGGCCGACGGAAATGGCGACGATCTCGGTCGCGACGCCTTTTTCCTTCAGGCGGATCGCTTCTTCGACCGCGATTTCGTCGAACGGGTTCATGCTCATCTTGACGTTGGCAAGGTCAACGCCCGAGCCATCCGCCTTTACCCGCGGCTTCACGTTGTAGTCGATCACCCGTTTCACGGGGACGAGAATCTTCATGGGATGTCATCCTTTCCCTAAGGAGCCTTGTTCAGGCTTAAAGCTTACGACTTTCGTCTGCACTTGCGGGGGGAGACGGGGAAGGTCAAGCCCCGCATGCTGCAGAAAACCGGTCGCCCACTACATTACGGTAATGCTATAACCGTAAATAACGGGCTGCGGCAAGGGGCCAGCCGGCGGCCCCCTGCCGCGCGTGTCCGATCAGGCAGCCTTCTTGACTTCGGCGACGATCTTCTGGGCGGCGTCGCCCAGATCGTTGGCCGAAACGATGGGCAGGCCCGAGTTGTCGAGGATTTCCTTGCCCTTTTCGACGTTGGTGCCTTCGAGGCGCACGACCAGCGGAACCGAGAGGTTCACGTCCTTGGCCGCAGCGACGATGCCGTCGGCGATAACGTCGCACTTCATGATCCCGCCGAAGATGTTGACGAGAATGCCTTCCACCGCCGGGTCGGACAGGATGATCTTGAAGGCTTCGGTCACCTTTTCCTTGCTGGCGCCGCCGCCGACGTCGAGGAAGTTGGCCGGGAAGGCGCCGTTCAGCTTGATGATGTCCATCGTCGCCATGGCGAGGCCCGCGCCATTGACCATGCAGCCGATGTTGCCGTCGAGCTTGATGTAGGCGAGGTCGTACTTGCTGGCTTCGACTTCGGCCGGGTCCTCTTCGGTTTCGTCGCGCATTTCGGCGACATCCTGGTGGCGGAACAGGGCGTTGGAATCGAGGCTCATCTTGGTGTCGAGCACCAGCAGCTTGCCGTCGTCGGTTTCAACCAGCGGGTTGATCTCGAGCATCGCGCAGTCGAGATCCATGAACGCGGTGTAGAGCTGCTTGGCCAGCTTCTGCGCCTGCTTGTTGAGATCGCCTTCGAGCTTGAGCGCGAAAGCGACGTCACGGCCATGGTGCGGCATGAAGCCCTGCGCCGGGTCGATCGTGATCGTGGTGATCTTTTCCGGGGTCGAATGGGCGACTTCTTCGATGTCCATGCCGCCTTCGGTCGAAACGATCATGGCGACGCGGCCCGAAGCGCGGTCGACCAGCATCGAAAGGTAGTATTCCTTGGCGATGTCGACGCCGTCGGTCACGTAGAGGCGGTTGACCTGCTTGCCGGCTTCGCCGGTCTGCACGGTGACGAGGGTGTTGCCGAGCATTTCCTTGGCGTTGGCTTCGACTTCCTCGATCGACTTGGCGAGGCGGACGCCGCCCTTCGCGTCGGGGCCGAGTTCCTTGAACTTGCCCTTGCCGCGGCCGCCGGCGTGGATCTGGGCCTTCACGACATAGAGCGGTCCGGGCAGCTTCTTGGCGCCTTCGACGGCTTCCTCGACAGTGAGGGCGGCATGGCCGGCAGGGATGCCGATGCCGTATTTCGCGAGCAGTTCCTTGGCCTGGTATTCGTGAAGGTTCATGTCGGTCGCTTTCCGCTGGATTCGGGTTGTCGAAATGTTTTGCTGGGCGCCTTTGCACATCGCGGCGCGCTTGAAAAGTGCTGCGGTGCAGCGCAAATTGACAAAAGTAACACTATCAGATGATCGATCACCAACGCCTCGAAGATATTGTCCGCCTTGCAGGCACCATCGCGCTCTCCAGCTGGCCGGGCGCGGGGCACGAGGTCGAACGCTGGGAAAAGGGGCCGAACAACCCCGTTTGCGCCGCCGACCTCGAGGTCGACGCTTTCCTCAAGCGCGAGCTTGGCGCCCTGCTGCCTTCGGCCGGCTGGCTTTCGGAAGAAACCGTGGACCATCCCGAACGGCTGGAACGGGGGCTGTGCTGGCTGGTCGACCCGATCGACGGGACGCGCGATTTCCTGCGCGGACGGACCGGGTGGGCGGTGTCTGTGGCGCTGGTGAGCGCCGGGCGTCCCCTGATCGGCTTGCTCTGTGCCCCGGCCCGGGGCGAGGAATGGAAGGCGATCGCCGGGCAGGGCGCCTGGCGCAACGGCAAGCCGATCGCGGCCAGCCGGCGGAAGGAGTTTTCCGGCTCGCGCGTGCCGGCCGATTCGCTGCCGCGCGAGGATCATGACCTGGTGATGGTCGAAAAACCCAATTCCATCGCCTTGCGCGTGGCGATGGTGGGCGCGGACGCGGCCGACCTGGTGGCGACTCTGCGCTGGGGCTACGAATGGGACATTGCCGCCGCCACTCTGATCGCGCGCGAGGCAGGCGCGGCGGTGAGCGATGCCTTCGGCCATACGCTGGCGTTCAACAAACCCGATCCGCGGGCCTTCGGCCTGCTGGTCAGCGCACCGGCGATCCATGACACGGCGGTGGAGCGGCTGGCCGACAGGGCGGTGCGGCTGGCTCAGCCCGGCGGCTAGGGAGGGTAAATCGCGAAAGGCGAAACGAAAAAGGGCTGGCATGGCCGCCAGCCCTTTTCCTGTGCCCTTTGCCGGGCGGGGTTCGAAGGCGTCAGTACCCGCCACCCTTGGCGGCCTGCACGTCTTCCTGGCTGATCGGGGTGATCTTGATTTCCACGCGGCGGTTCCTGGCGCGGCCTTCGGCAGTGTCGTTGCTCGCCACCGGATAGCGCTCGCCAAAGCCCTGCCAGCGGATACGGGCCGAAGAAACGCCGCGCATGCCGAGATAATCCGCGACCGAGCGGGCGCGCCGTTCCGACAGGTCCTGGTTATAGGCTTCGGACCCGGTGGAATCGGTGTGGCCGTAAACGTCGATCAGGCTGTCGGGATAGGTCTTCAGGCTGTTCGCGATCTGGTCTAGCGTGTGCTGGAAGCTGGGGCTGATCGTGGTGCTGTCGACCGCGAAGGTCACGCCGTCGGGCAGGTTGACCAGAATCGCGTTGCCGTTGTCGACTTCGGTCACGTCGACGCCGGAGCCCGCGGTCTGTTCCTTCAGTTCCCTGATCTGCTGGTCCATCTTGTAGCCGATGACGCCGCCGGCGACGCCGCCAATGCCGGCGCCGAGGATGCGGGCGGTCCGGCCGCCGATGATTCCGCCGAGCAGGTAGCCCAGCGTAGCGCCGCCGACGCCGCCGATGGCGGTGCGCGAAACTTTCTGTTCGCCGGTGTTGGGATCGGTGACGCAGGCCGTCACGCTGACCAGCGACAAGGCGGCAAGGCTCGAAACGAACAGGCGGGATTTCTTCATGGGACCTCCAAATCCTCTTGTGCGGCGCGTTCGAGGCCTGCCTCAGCGGCAATGCCCCGGCCGGCGATCTGTTTCCCCCGCCCGGTGTGAACGGAAGATTGACCGGCCGTGCAACCAACGCCGCCGTCGTGCAAGCGTTCCCGCAGCTTCGCCGGGGCGGAATGTCCAAATCTCTTCGCGTTCCTTCCGCTTTCTGCTAGCGGTCATGCCATCGTGGCACCCTTCCCCTGGCCTGACGTAGTCATTATCGCGGCGTTGATCCTGCTCAACGGCGTCTTTTCCATGTCCGAGCTGGCCATCGTGTCGGCGCGGACCGCGCAGTTGCGCGTCGCGGCGGAACGCGGCAGCGGGGGGGCGAAGACGGCGCTGGCCCTGGCGGCCGACCCGGGCAAGTTCCTGTCCACCGTGCAGATCGGGATCACGCTGGTCGGCATCATAGCGGGTGCCTATTCGGGCGCGAGCCTCGGCGGCCCGGTAGGGGAGCGGCTGGCCGCCTTGGGGGTTCCGGGCGACTATGCCGAGCAGGCCGGGTTTGCGCTGGTCATTGCCCTGACGACCTATTTCAGCCTGGTGGTCGGCGAACTGGTGCCCAAGCAGTTCGCTTTGCGGGCGGCTGTCCCGATCGCGATGGTCATGGCGCAGCCCATGGCCCTGCTGGCGCGGGCGGCGGCGCCGTTCGTGTGGCTGCTCGACCGTTCTTCCGGGCTGCTCATGCGCCTGTTCGGCGCGCAATTGCCCGGTGACGGCCAGCTCACGGCGGAAGAGCTGCACATGATCTTCGCCGAAGCGACGCACAGCGGGGTGATCGAAGAGGGGGAGCGCGCGGTCCTGTCGGGCGTGATGAAGCTGGTCGACCGGCCGGTGCGCGACCTGATGACGCCGCGGACCGAAATCGACTGGATCGAGAGGGGGGCGGACGCGGACGAGATCCTGCGCCGGATCGCCCAGTCGCCTCATTCCGTCCTGCCGGTGGCCGAAGGTTCGACCGATCACGTCGTGGGGGTGGTCAAGGTCCGCGAAGTGCTGGCCCGGCTGATCGAAGGCCGTCCGCCCGAACTGGCGGAGCTGGTGCGTGAACCGGCCATCGTGCCCGACCGGATCGATGCCATGGATGCCTTGCGCATCCTCCAGCAGGCCGATGTCGCCATGGCCATGGTGCACGACGAATACGGGCATCTCGAAGGGATCGTGACGCCGACCGACCTGCTGACCGCGATTGTCGGCCAGTTCGCCGGGCATCAGGACGAAGGCGACGAGCCGATGATGATCGAGCGGATGGACGGCTCGCTGCTGGTCGCAGGCGCGATGCTGGCCGACGAACTGGCCGAACATCTCGGGCTGACCCTGCCGGAAGACCGCGAATATGCCACGGTGGCCGGTTTCGTTCTCTCGGTGCTCAAGAAGCTGCCGCAGGAAGGCGAGGCGTTCGACGAAAAGGGCTGGCGTTTCGAAGTGATCGACATGGACGGGCGGCGGATCGACAAGCTGCTGGTCGCGCCGGTCCAGCCTTCCGAGGCGGGGAGCGACGGCTAAGCCGCCTTGCCGCCCGGGCGCAGATACGAAAAAGCCCGCCATCGGCGGGCTTTTCCTTGCCGGAATGGGTTTTGCGATCAGCCGGGGATCACCGCGCGGGCGACATCGCCATCGTTCTGCGGCGCGGCGAGAATGTCGCGCGTCACCGTGCCCTTGGCCACGGCATTGGTGTTTTCGTCGCCCACGGTGGAGCGGATGCCGGGCGCGGCGCTGCCTGCCTGGTCCAGCGCGCTGGTTTCCAGGTTGCTGCGCGGGGCCGGGCCGCCGAACAGGGCATCGAGTGCTTCCTGACTGGCGCTGCCTTCGACCGGGCGCGGGGCGCCGGGCTGCGGCGGGGCCATTTCGAAATCGGGCGGGACGACCAGCGGGGCCTGGCGCTGGACGGCCATTTCGTCCGGCCGGTCGCGATTGAAGATGCCGCCGCCGCCGCAAGCCGAAAGCGCCACCGAACCGGCGGCGAGGAGGAGGTAGGCGTGGATCTTGCGCATGGTCTCAGGTCTCCGCGGGGCTGTTGCCCGTCTGGTCAGTTTCCGTCTTGCCGGGCTTTTCGCGCAGGAAGAAGGATCGGGCAAGGATAATTACCACGCCGATCGTGATCGCGGCGTCGGCAATGTTGAAAATCAGGAAGGGCCGGAATTCCCCGATGTGGAAATCGGCATAGTCGATGACGTAGCCGAACCGGGCGCGGTCGCGGATGTTGCCCAGCGCGCCACCGAGCACAAGGGCCAGCGCGGCAATGTCCCACGTGGCCTTTTCGCGCAGCATCCAGACGAACACGCCCAACCCGATCAGCGCCGTCACCCCGACGAGGATCCAGCGCATTTCCATCGAATTGGCCGTCAGCATGCCCAGCGAAACGCCGAAATTCTGCGTCCAGCGCAAGTCGAAGAACGGCAGCAGGCCGATCACTTCGCGCTCGCGCAG
Source organism: Novosphingobium sp. (assembly GCA_028697875.1). Classification (GTDB taxonomy): domain Bacteria; phylum Pseudomonadota; class Alphaproteobacteria; order Sphingomonadales; family Sphingomonadaceae; genus Caenibius. The sequence goes on from JAQVEQ010000047.1 coordinate 8,308, forward strand.
GGCCAGCGGGCCGACGACCAGCCACTTGACCAGCTGATCGATCAGGAAGATCGCGGCCGCCAGCAGCAGGCCGGTCAGCCGCCGGGCCGCCAGCGGGCTCATTCGGCGCTCTCCAGCGTGGCCAGCGCGTCCTCGCACCGGCCGCACAGCGCGCCGTCTTCCCTGACGTCGGGCAAGTGCCGCCAGCAGCGGTCGCACTTGTGGTGCCGGGTGGGTTGGACGCTCATTTCGCCTTCTTCGCTGCAACTGACTGTCGAGGTGATGAACAGCTCGGTCAGCGCGGCATTGGCAGTGCCTGCCGGAACGGCGTCGGCCGGGACCGTGACCTGGGCTTCGAGGCCCGAGCGCACGACCTTTTCGCGCCGCAGCGGTTCGATCGCCTCGTTGACCCGGTCGCGCAGGCCGCGCAGCTGTTCCCACTTGGTCATGTCGGTCTCGGCGGCGGGCAGTTCCGGCCATTCGAGCAGGTGGACGCTGCCCCCTTCCGGATAGCGCGTGCCCCAGACTTCCTCGGCGGTATAGACCAGCACCGGCGCGGCATAGCGGACCAGTGCCTGGAACAGCACGTCCAGCACCGTGCGGTAGGACCGGCGGCGCGGATCGGACGGGGCGTCGCAGTAGAGGCAGTCCTTGCGGATGTCGAAATAGAACGCCGACAGGTCCTCGTTGCAGAACTCGGCCAGTGCGCGGACGTAAGTGTTGAAGTCGAAATCGTCGACCGCCTGGCGCAGGACCGCGTCGAGCCGGCCCAGGAGCACGAGCATGTAGCGCTCCAGCTCCGGCATTTCGGCCACCGGCAGGCGTTCGCCCTCGTCGAAATCGTGCAGCGCGCCCAGCATGTAGCGGAAGGTGTTGCGCAGCTTGCGGTATTGGTCGGCCACGCCCTTGAGGATTTCGGGGCCGATCCGGTGGTCCTCGGTATAGTCGACCGAAAGCGCCCACAGGCGGATGATGTCCGCGCCGTAATCGCGCATGACGTCCAGCGGGCTCACCGTGTTGCCGAGGCTCTTGGACATCTTCATGCCCTTGGCGTCCATGGTAAAGCCGTGAGTCAGCACGGCCTTGTAAGGCGCGCGGCCGCGCGTGCCGCAGCTTTCCAGCAGCGAAGACTGGAACCAGCCGCGGTGCTGGTCGCTGCCTTCGAGATAGAGGTCGGCCGGCGGGCCCACATAGCCTTCGGGCCGCGTGAGTTCGGGCCAGCGCCCGCTTTCCAGCACGAAGGCATGGGTCGAGCCGGAATCGAACCACACGTCGAGGATGTCCACGACGCGCTCGTAATCGGCCAGGTCGTAGGCGTTGCCCAGCAGGGCCTGCGCGTTCTCTTCGTCCCACGCATCCACGCCGCTCTCGCGGATCGCGCCGACGATGCGGGCGTTGACTTCGGGATCGACCAGGTAGTCGCCGGTCTTGCGGTCGACGAACAGCGTGATCGGCACACCCCAGGCGCGCTGGCGCGAGAGCACCCAGTCGGGGCGGCCTTCGACCATCGAACCGATGCGGTTGCGGCCCTTGGCGGGCACGAAGCGCGTGGCGTCGAGCGCGCGCAGCGCCGTCTGGCGCAGGGTTTCGCCATCGCCCTGGGCGGCGCGGATTTCCGCCTCGGCGGCGCAACGCGGCGTGTCGCGGTCGATCGCCTTGTCCATCGGCACGAACCACTGCGGGGTGCAGCGGAAGATGACCTTGGCCTTGGAGCGCCAGGAATGGGGATAGGAATGCTTGTAGTCGGCGCTGGCGGCCAGCAGCCCGCCCGCCGCGCGCAGGTCTTCGCAGACCGGGCCGTCGGGGGCGTTGAACCTGGGATGGATCACCGACATGCTGCGTTCGTCGGTGCGCGGCAGCCACGGCCAGTCCTCGCGGTAGCGGCCATCGGCTTCGACCACGAACTTGGGGCCGATCCCGTGCGCCTTGCACAGGTCGAAGTCGTCCTCGCCATGGTCGGGCGCCATGTGGACGAGGCCGGTGCCGCTGTCGGTGGTGACGAAGGTGCCGGGCAGGAACGGGCGCGGTTCGGCGAAGAAGCCGCCGAGGTGGTGCATCGGGTGGCGGGCCACGGTCCCGGCCAGTTCCTCGCCGTGATAGGTGCCAAGCGAATAGTCGCCGAGCGTGATGTCGCCTTCGATGTCTTCGGCGACGGGGCCGAGCCCGGTGCGCACGAAGAACTGTTCCAGCAGGTCGGCCGCCACCAGGAAGCGCCGCCCGTCATGCGCGCGGTAATGGTGGTACTTGACGTCCGGGCCATAGGCGAGCGCCTGGTTGACCGGGATCGTCCACGGCGTGGTGGTCCAGATCACGGCATAGGCGCCGGCCAGACCGGCAATCGGGCTCTCGACGATCTCGAAGGCCACGTCGATCTGGGTCGAGACGATATCCTCGTACTCGACTTCGGCTTCGGCCAGCGCGGTCTTTTCGACCGGGCTCCACATCACCGGCTTGGCCCCGCGATAGAGCTGGCCGCTTTCCGCGAATTTCAGCAGCTCGCCGACGATCGTCGCCTCGGCTTCGAAATCCATGGTGAGGTAGGGCTGGTCCCACTTGCCGCAGACTCCGAGACGCTTGAGCTGCTCGCGCTGGGTATCGACCCAGTGCTGGGCATAGGCGCGGCATTCGGCGCGGAATTCCTTGGCCGGGACTTCGTCCTTGTTCTTCTTCTTCTTGCGGTACTGTTCTTCCACCTTCCACTCGATCGGCAGACCGTGGCAGTCCCAGCCGGGCACATAGGGCGCGTCCTTGCCCAGCAGGGTCTGGGTGCGGCAGACCATGTCCTTGAGGATATGGTTCAGCGCATGGCCGATGTGCATGTCGCCGTTGGCGTAGGGCGGGCCGTCATGCAGGATGAACTGTTCGCGCCCGGCGCGCGCTTCGCGAATCTGCCGGTAGAGCCCGGCTTCTTCCCAGCGCGCGAGAATGCCCGGCTCCTTTTGCGGGAGTCCGGCCTTCATCGGAAAATCGGTCTTCGGCAGGAAGACGGTGTCTTTGTAGTCGCGCTGTTCGCTCATAACCCAAGCCTCATTGAGCGTGGGCGCTTAGGAGTTTCCGCGCTTTGTCGCAATCCTTGTGCATCTGCGCAATGAGATCGTCGACCGAGGCGAACTTCGCTTCCGGCCTGAGGAAGTGATGGAAGGAGACGTCGATTTCCCGGCCGTAGAGGTCGCCGGCAAAGTCGAAGAAATAGGGTTCCAGCAATTCCTTGGGCGGATCGAACTGCGGGCGGATGCCGACATTGGCCGCGCCGTGCAGCACCAGGTCCTCGCCGTTTTCGTGGCCGATCACCCGGCCGGTCACTGCATAGACGCCGAAGCAGGGGCGCAAATAATGGCCCAGCGGCAGGTTGGCGGTGGGGAAGCCGATCGTGCGGCCGCGCTTGTCGCCATGCTGCACGGTTCCGCGAATCGTGAAAGGCCGGGTCATCAGCCGCGCGGCGGTTTCCGGGTCGCCGGCCTTGAGCGCCTCGCGGATGCGGCTGGACGAGATCGGGCCTTCGCCGTCGTGGACCGGGCCGACCGTGCTCGCCGTGATGCCGAGCGGGGCACCCAGTTCGCGCAGCACTGCGGGGTTGCCGCCGCGGCCTTTGCCGAAAGTGAAATCCTCGCCCGTCACGACGCCCGCGACGCCCAGGTGCTCGTGCAGCCCGTCCTCGACCCAGGCTTGCGCGGTCATGCCCGCCACATCGGCGTCGAAGCCGATCACCAGCATCGCATCCGCGCCGGCGGCGCCGAACAGTTCCTGCCGCTGGTCGAGCGTGGTCAGCCGGAACGGCGCGGCCTGCGGGTCGAAATAGCTTACCGGGTGGGGGTCGAACGTGGCGACGATGGCCGGGCGGCCCTGTTCGCGGGCCTGGCGGATCGCTTCGCCGACGACGGCCTGGTGGCCCCGGTGGAAGCCGTCGAAATTGCCCAGTGCCAGAATTGCGCCGCGCAGCCTTTCGGGCACCGGGGAGCGGGAGTGGAGACGGACGATCGCGTCGCTCATGATGCGCGCTCCAGCGTCACGAAGGAATAGGCCGGGCGGCCCTGTTCCGCAGGATGATCCTCGCGCGCGGTTTCGCGCCATTCTTTGCCTAGTTCATGCATATGGGTATCGCCGTCGTAATCGGCATGGATTTCGGTCAGTTCGACCCGGTGGGCCAGCGGCATGAGCAGTCCGTAGACTTGCGCCCCGCCGATTACCATCACCTCGCCTTCGCCGGCGCGTTCCAGTGCCTCGCCCACCGAGTGGACCGTTTCGGCCCCTTCGGCCTGCCATGCCGGATCGCGAGTGAATACCAGGTGCCGTCTGCCGGGCAGGGGCTTGCCCAGGCTCTCGAAAGTCTTGCGGCCCATGATCATCGGCCTGCCCATGGTCAGTGCCTTGAACCGCTTGAGGTCGGCCGGGATGTGCCATGGCAGGGCATTGTCGTGCCCGATGGTGCCGTTGGCGGCGCGCGCATAGACCAGGACCACTTCCTGCTCCATCGCCCTAGTCCCGCACCAGCCGCGTGACATGGCCCATCTTGCGGCCCTTGCGCGCCTCGGCCTTGCCGTACAGGTGGAGATGGTTGGCCGGGTCTGCCAGGATCGCCGGCCCTTCGTGGGCCTGCTTGCCGATCAGGTTGCGCATTTCGACGCGCGGCGCGGTCAGGTCCGTCGCGCCCAGCGGCAGCCCGCAGATCGCGCGGATATGGTTTTCGAACTGGCTGGTCAGCGCGCCTTCGATCGTCCAGTGGCCCGAATTGTGGACCCGGGGGGCCATTTCGTTGAACACCGGGCCGTCCGCCGTGGCGAAGAATTCCAGCGTCATAACGCCGACATAGCCCAGCGCGTCGGCCACATCGGTAGCGATGGCGCGCGCGGCTTCCACTTCGTCCAGCACGCGCTGGCAGGCCGGGACGGTGGAGCGGGCGAGGATGCCGTGTTCGTGGACGTTTTCCGCGCTGTCCCAGAACCGGATCGAACCGTCGTGCCCGCGCGCGAGAATGACGGAGAATTCGGCGTCGAACTTGACGAAGCCTTCATAGACCAGCGGCTGTTCGGACAACGGCACACCGGCGGCTTCGCGCGTGTTGGCGATTCGCCACTGGCCCTTGCCGTCGTAGCCGTCGCGCGTGGTCTTGAGGATGCCCGGCATGCCGATCAGGTCGAGCGCGCGTTCGAGATCCTCGCGCGAATTGACTGCCGCGAAAGGGGCTGGCCGCCCGCCGAGGTCTTCGACGAAGCGCTTTTCCTTCATCCGGTCCTGCGCGATTTCCAGCGCGCGCAGGTTCGGCGCCAGCATGGCTTCGGGAATCGTCTGCAAGGGGGCGACAGGGATATTCTCGAACTCGAGCGTGACGACGTCGCAGCCCTGCGCGAAGCGGGCCAGCGCGTCGCTGTCGGTCCAGTCGGCGCAGGTGAACGCGGCGCTCACTTCGGCGGCGATGCTGTCCCGTTCAGGGGCGAAGATGTGGCAGCGATAGCCGAGCTGGGCGGCCGCCATGGCCAGCATGCGGCCCAGCTGGCCGCCGCCGAGAATGCCGATCGTGGCGCCCGGTTCGATCATCTGCGGCGGCTCAGGACCCGGCCGGCTTTTCGGCGACGGCTTCGCTGCGCGCCGCGCGCCAGGCCTTCAGCCGTTCGGCCAGTTCCGCATCGTTGGTCGCGAGAATCGACGCGGCGAAGATCCCGGCATTGGTCGCGCCCGCCTCGCCGATCGCCAGCGTGCCGGTGGGGACGCCCGCGGGCATCTGGACGATGGACAGCAGGCTGTCGAGGCCGGACAGGGCCTTGGACTGCACCGGCACGCCCAGCACCGGCAAGTGCGTCATGGCCGAAACCATGCCGGGCAGGTGCGCCGCGCCGCCCGCGCCGGCGATGATGACCTTGAAGCCTGCGTCCGCCGCGCCCTTGGCGAATTCGTACATCCGGTCCGGCGTCCGGTGGGCCGAAATGATCCGCGCGTCGTAGGCGACGCCCAGTTCGTCCAGCACCCCGGCTGCGCGTTGCATGGTCGGCCAGTCCGACTGGCTGCCCATGACGATTGCGACAGGAATATCGGCCATCCTCTCAACGATCCTTCAGGTAGTGCCGCTCTCCGGGCTGCATGTCGGCGTCGAAGTCGTAGACGATCGGTTCGCCGGTGGGAATTTCGAGGCCCAGGATATCGTCGTCGGAAATCTGCGACAGGTGCTTCACCAGCGCGCGCAGGGAATTGCCGTGGGCGGAAACGATCACTGTCTCGCCCGCTTGCAGCGCGGGCAGGATGTCGCTTTCGTAATAGGGCAGTACGCGGGCGATCGTGTCCTTCAGGCTTTCCGCCGCGGGCACGTCGACCCCGGCGTAGCGCGGATCGGAAGCGAGATCGAATTCGCTGCCCGTCGCCAGCGGCGGCGGCGGGGTGTCGAAGCTGCGGCGCCAGATCTTCACTTGCTCGGCCCCGTGCTTCTCGGCGGTTTCGGCCTTGTTGAGGCCGGTCAGCCCGCCATAGTGGCGCTCGTTCAGGCGCCAGTGCTTGGCTTCGGGGATCCACAGGCGGCAGCAGGCGCGCAGCGCGATGTGCAGCGTGCGGATCGCGCGCGTCTGGTACGAGGTGAAGGCCACGGTCGGCAGCACGCCCTTGTGGCCCAGCAGCTCGCCGGCGGCGCGGGCTTCGGCTTCGCCCTTTTCGGTCAGGTCGACATCCCACCAGCCGGTGAAACGGTTTTCCAGGTTCCACTGGCTCTGGCCGTGGCGGACGAGGATAAGGCTGGGCACGGGAAGGATGCTCCTCTTCGAAACGTTCGACTTGTCTGTGGGGTCGGGACCCCCGGAGCGCGACCCCCTAGCTTTTCCGCGGCTCTTTGGAAAGGGATGGCGTGCCGTCACTCTCGCCGGGGGCTTCCATCGCCCGCGCCTGGGCCTTGCGGCGGCGCAGGTTTTCCCGCAGCTTGGCGGCGAGGCGTTCTTCGCGGGACGGCGTGGACGGCTTGTCGTTCATGGTTCTTTGCCCTGCCGTGTGCGGCACTGCTTGACAAGTGCCCGCCTCGCGGCAATAGCGCGCGCCTCTCGCAACGTGGCGTTCCGGCGCCGCCGCGCGCCGGATGGTCGTGCTGCTGTAGCTCAGTGGTAGAGCGCACCCTTGGTAAGGGTGAGGTCGGGAGTTCAATCCTCCCCAGCAGCACCATTTTCTCCCTGTTTACGGAAACTTTCGGGCACCGGGCATCCGGCTGGCCGTGCGCACCCCGGCGGTTCGCGGGCTGCCCGTGCAAGGGGCGCGAATCGTCACTTGGCCAGCAAGTCCATCCATTCCGGGTGGCGCCGGAATTGGGCCGCGACGTAGCTGCACTGCGG
>JAQVEQ010000255.1 GCA_028697875.1 Novosphingobium sp.
GATCGATCACGGCTTCGCCCGGCCCGGCGGCCAGTGCCTCGCAGGCCAGCTGCGAGGCGGTATCCTGCACTTCGATCGCACCGTTGCGGAAGGCGTCCCACTGCTTGACCTGCGTGCCGGACGGATAGCGCAAGCCATGGCGCGCCTGCGTCCGCTCGCCCGCTTCGGGCAGTTCCGGCGCCGTGCCCCGCAAGGTGTTGATCCGCACGTCGAGCGGCGCGCGGCCAAGCAACGCGGCCAGTTCGTCCCCGGTAATGTCCGATGCGGCCAGGCGTTCCTCCAGCCATGCCGGGGCGCAACCGCCGGCCGCCGCCCGCTCGCCCTCGTGCAGCGGTTGCGGCCCGTGGCGGGAACCGTCGAACAGGGGAAGGAGCGATGGGTCTTCCTGCGCCAGCCGCAGCATGGCCATCCGTCCGCTGTCCGGCACCGGGCCGCAGGCGCGGATCGCGCGGTAGAGCAGGTCGCGCACCGCCCGCCGGTCTTTCGATCCGGCAAAACGCCGCGCGCGGAACCATTCGGCAACGATCCGGTCGGCGGACGCGCCACGATGGCGCGCCGCCTTGATCACGAGATCGAGCAGCTCGATCGCCGCCTGGACGCGGGCAGCCGGAGTCATAATGGCCCCTCCTGTTTACGGGAGCGGTGTGGCACAGATCGAGGCTGGACGGCCAGACCTGCACCGGCAGGCCATCCCCCGGCCCCTCCCGCAGGCGGGAGGGGAAAAAGCGTCATATCACCGCGTCGGATAGTTCGGCGCCTCGCGCGTGATCGACACGTCGTGGACATGGCTTTCCGCAAGGCCCGAATTGGTGATGCGGATGAACTTGGCCCGGGTGCGCAAGTCGTCGATCGTGGCCGACCCGGTGTAACCCATCGCCGCCTTGATCCCGCCGACCAGCTGGTGGACCACGTCCTTCGCCGGGCCCTTGTAGGGCACTTGGCCTTCGATCCCTTCGGGAACCAGCTTCATCTGGTCCTTGATGTCCTGCTGGAAATAGCGGTCGGCACTGCCGCGCGCCATCGCGCCGACGGACCCCATGCCGCGATAGGCCTTGTAAGCGCGCCCCTGGTAGAGGAACGTTTCGCCCGGCGCTTCTTCCGTGCCCGCCAGCAGCGAACCGATCATGACGCAGGAAGCCCCGGCGGCCAGCGCCTTGGCCGCATCGCCCGAAGTCCTGAGGCCGCCGTCGCCGATCACGGGCACGCCCGCCCTCGCGGCTTCCTCGGCGCTTTCCATGATCGCGGTGAGCTGCGGCACGCCGACACCCGCTACGATCCGCGTGGTGCAGATCGACCCCGGACCGATGCCCACTTTGACCGCGTCCGCGCCCGCCCCGATCAGCGCCTTGGTCGCTTCGGCGGTCGCCACGTTACCGGCAATGACCTGCACTGTGTTGGAAAGCTTCTTCACCCGCTCCACCGCGTGGGCCACTTCCTTGTTGTGGCCGTGGGCAGTGTCGATCACCACGACGTCGACTTCGGCGTCGATCAGCGCTTCGGTCCGTTCGAACCCCTTGTCGCCGACCGTGCTGGCCGCGGCCACGCGCAAGCGGCCCGCCGCATCCTTGGTCGCCGCCGGATAAGTCACGGCCTTTTCGATGTCCTTCACGGTAATCAGGCCGATGCAGCGATAGGCGTCGTCGACCACCAGCAGCTTTTCGATCCGCCGCTTGTGCAGCAGGCGGCGGGCTTCTTCCTGGCTGACGCCGGCATGCACCGTGGCGAGGTTCTCGTGCGTCATCAGTTCGCGCACGGGCTGGTCGGGGTTGTCGGCGAAGCGGACGTCGCGGTTGGTGAGGATGCCAGCCAGCTTGCCGCTGTCCTCGACCACCGGGATGCCGCTGATCCGGTTGGCCAGCATCAGCGCCTGCGCCGCGCCGAGCGTGGCGTCGGGCGCGATCGTGATGGGATTGACCACCATGCCGCTTTCGAACCGCTTCACCGCCTTCACCGCCGCGCACTGCTGCTTGATAGTCAGGTTGCGGTGAAGCACGCCGATGCCGCCGAGCTGCGCCATGACGATTGCCATGTCGGATTCGGTGACCGTATCCATCGCGGCGGACAGCACCGGGATATTGAGCCGGATCGCCTTGGTCAGCTGGGTCGAGGTGTCGGCCTGCGAGGGCAGGATATCGCTCTCGGCCGGACGCAGCAGGACGTCGTCGAAAGTAAGGCCGGTCGGGATATCCATGGGTGCCACCATATGTTGTATGTGGAGAATCGTGGCGGCCCATGTAACCGCGGATTTTGACACCCGCTAGGGGGTGGGCAAAGATTTGTTGCCGCCCACCGTCACCCAGTCACTGTTCCTGGATGCCGGCCCTCGATCACTGGCCCTCGATCACTGGGCAGTCCAGCCGCCATCCATCGAGAAGTTCGAGCCTGTGATATTGCCCGCCTCTTCACGGCAGAGGAACACCGCCATGGCGCCGAGGTCTTCGACCTGGGTGAAGCGCTTGGTCGGCTGCCCTGCGAGCAGCACGTCGTTGATGACCTGTTCGCGGGTCAGCCCGCGGGCCTTCATCGTGTCGGGGATCTGGTTTTCGACCAGCGGCGTCCAGACGTAACCGGGGCTGACGCAGTTCACTGTCACGCCGGTCTGGGCCAGTTCCAGCGCGACCGTCTTGGTCAGCCCGGCAAGGCCGTGCTTGGCCGAGACATAGGCCGACTTGAACGGCGAAGCGGTCAGCGAATGGGCGCTGGCGGTGTTGATGATCCGGCCCCAGCCCTTGCTCTTCATGTAAGGCACCGACAGCCGGATGGTGTGGAACGCCGCGCTGAGATTGAGCGCGATGATCTTGTCCCACTTGTCGACCGGGAAATCCTCGACCGGGGAAACGTATTGCATCCCCGCGTTGTTGACGAGGATGTCGATGTCGCCCGCCCCGGCCATCAGGGCTTCCGCGCCCGCGACGGTGGTCAGGTCCGCATCGACAAAGGAAGCGCCGATTTCCTCGCAGATGGCGGCGATCTCGTCCGGGTCGCCGAAACCCGTAATGACCGTTTCCGCCCCTTCCGCCGCCAGGGCCTTGGCCATGGCGAGGCCGATGCCCGAGGTCGACCCGGTAACCAGTGCGCGCTTTCCCTTGAGGAACATTCTCGACTCCTTGCTTCTGGATTGCCAGAAAATGCGTCAGGCGGACGGTAAAGGTCCAGCCCCATTTCGCAAGCGCAACATTTCACAGGGAGACGCCCGTGCGCCTCAGAGATTTCAAGCCCGGTTCCATCCGTGTCGAGGACCAGCGCGGTTCGGGCGGCGGCGGCCGCTTTCCCGGCGGCGGGGGCGGCAAGCTGGGGATCGGGGCGATCGTGATTGCGCTGCTGATCTCCTATTTCACCGGCATCGACGTGACCCAGTTGCTCGGCGGGCTCCAGCAAGTGGATCAGACCGCGCCTTCCGCCACCGAGTCGCAAGGCGGCGCGACGGCGGAGGAAAGCTGCAGCGTCAACGAATTCAGCCGCGAAAGCTGCAATGCCCTCGCCTCGCTCAACGAGACGTGGGAACCGCTGTTCCGCCAGGCGGACATCCCGTTCAGCCAGCCCAAGCTGGTATTCTATTCCCAGTCGGGCCAGTCC
>JAQVEQ010000048.1 GCA_028697875.1 Novosphingobium sp.
TGGTGATCGCCAGGCCCTTCTGCGTGCCGTGGACGCGGACTACCGCAGCGTCGCCGCCGGGTCGCTGCACCGTGTCTGCGCCGACCATGTGGTCGTACTGTTCCCAGATCCAGCGGCGCGAGGCGAGATCGGGCGAACCCATCATCTTGACGAGGTCCGCGCCGATATCCGCGCTCTTGGGCGCATCGGTCAGCGGCTTGATACCGGCCCAGGCTTTGTATTCTTCCCTGGAAACCGCCGGGCGGTCGTATTCCGGAGCATCGGCGGCAAGCGGGCCAAGCGGAATGTCGCACACGACTTCGCCGTTCCATTCCAGGATCATGTGCTGCGTGTCGGTCACTTCGCCAATCACCGCGAAATCCAGCTCCCACTTGCGGAAGATCGCCTCGGCCATCTCTTCCTTGCCGGGTTTCAGCACCATGAGCATGCGCTCCTGGCTCTCGCTCAGCATCATTTCGTAGGGGGTCATCCCCTCTTCGCGGCAGGGGACCTGGTTCATGTTGAGCCGGATGCCGGCCTTGCCGTTGGTCGCCATCTCGACGCTGGAGGAGGTCAGGCCGGCCGCGCCCATGTCCTGGATCGCGACGATGGCGTCGGTCGCCATGAGTTCGAGGCAGGCTTCGATCAGCAGCTTTTCGGTGAAGGGGTCGCCAACTTGCACGGTCGGGCGTTTTTCTTCCGAATCCTCGCCGAAGTCGGCGCTGGCCATGGTCGCGCCGTGAATCCCGTCACGCCCGGTCTTGGAACCGACATAGACAATCGGGTTTCCGACGCCGGTTGCCGCCGAGTAGAAAATCTTGTCCGTATCGGCCACGCCCACCGTCATCGCGTTGACGAGGATGTTGCCGTCGTAAGCCTTGTGGAAATTGGTCTCGCCGCCCACGGTCGGCACGCCGACGCAGTTGCCGTAGCCGCCGATGCCCGCGACCACGCCCTTGACGAGGTGCTTCATCTTGGGATGCTCGGGCCGGCCGAAACGCAAGGCATTCATATTGGCCACCGGCCGCGCGCCCATGGTGAACACGTCGCGCAGGATCCCGCCGACACCAGTCGCCGCGCCTTGGTACGGTTCGATGTAGCTCGGGTGGTTGTGGCTCTCCATCTTGAAGATGGCGGCCTGCCCGTCGCCGATGTCGATGATCCCGGCATTTTCGCCGGGGCCGCAGATCACCCAAGGGGCTTCGGTCGGCAGCTTCTTCAGGTGCAGCCTGCTCGACTTGTAGGAGCAATGCTCCGACCACATGACCGAGAAGATGCCGAGTTCGACCAGATTCGGCTCGCGGCCGAGCGCATTCAGGACGTGCTCGTATTCTTCGGGGGAGAGGCCGTGGGCCTCTACGACATCGGGCGTGATAGCATCGGCGTTCTTTGGCATGAGCGGCCCCTTAGCCGCGTCATGTGAATCGTGCTAGCCCCAGCGCGCTTGACCGGCCCGCATATGCCCGCCAAAGCTTGCCTCCATGGCCCAGGATGCCCCCGATATTTCGCAATTGAGCTTCGAAGACGCGCTCCGCGCGCTCGAAGACGTGGTTCGCAGGCTTGAAAGCGGTGAAGTGCCGCTCGACGAATCGATAGATCTCTACGAACGCGGCGAGGCACTGCGGTTGCATTGCCAGAAGCGGCTCGATGCGGCGCAAGCCCGGATCGAAAAGATCGTGACCGGGCCCGATGGCAAGGCGAAAGGGACCGAACCTTTCGATCCGGAAGGCCGGACCGGCGCGTGATGGCTGCACTCGACGCTACGAACGAGGCCTGGCTGGCGGAAAGCCTCAGGTTGATCGCCGGGGAAGTGGATTCCCTGTTCGATTCGCTGATGCCCATTCCCGACGACAAGCATGCACGCCTTGTCGAGGCTATGCGCTATGCTGCCATCGGTGGCGGCAAGCGCATCCGGCCGCTTCTGCTCGCCGCGACGGCGGAAATGCACGGGGTCGACCGGAACGCGTCCCTGCGCGCGGCCTGTGCTGTGGAAGCGATCCACGTCTATTCGCTGATCCACGACGATCTGCCCTGCATGGACAACGACGACTGGCGCCATGGCAAGCAGACCGTCCACAAGGCTTTCGACGATGCGACAGCCGTTCTGGCGGGCGATTCGCTCCATGCGCTGGCATTTTCCATCCTGTCCGATCCGCAGACGAGCGGGGATCCCTTCGTCCGTTCCGAGCTCGTCCACGCCTTGGCAATGGCCAGCGGGTCGAATGGCATGGCGGGCGGACAGATGATCGACATGCTGGCGGAGACCGAGGCATTCGACCTCCATACCATTACCCGCCTGCAACAGCTCAAGACCGGCGCACTGCTGGGGGCGGCTGTGGAAATGGGCGCCATTCTCGGCCACGTTCCTCCGGAAGGGCGCATGCATCTGCGCGCCTATGCACGCGACCTGGGGCTGGCGTTCCAGATCGCCGACGACGTGCTCGACTACGAAGGCGATGAAGAGAAGGCCGGGAAGGCGCTGCGCAAGGATGCCGGGCAGGGCAAGCAGACCTTCGTTTCGCTGCTGGGCGTGGAACGCGCGCGCGAACAGGCCGAAATCCTGGTCGAACAGGCGGTCGGGCATCTTGTCGCCCATGGCGAAGAGGCGGACCTGCTTCGCAGCCTGGCGCGTTATATCGTTGAGAGGGACCACTGATGAGCGAACGGGTAGGGGTTTATCCGGGGACGTTCGATCCGATTACACTTGGCCACGCCGACATCATCCGGCGCGGAGCGAAACTGGTCGACCGCCTGATTATCGGGGTGACGACCAATCCTTCGAAGAATCCGATGTTCACGCCGCACGAACGTATGGCGATGGTCGAACGGGAAGTTGCCGCTCTGGGCATTCGCAACGTCGAAGTCGTGGGCTTCAACGCGCTGCTGATGAAATTCGCGGAACGGCAGGGGGCCAGTGTCATTGTCCGCGGCCTGCGCGCGGTGGCGGACTTCGAATACGAATACCAGATGGCGGGCATGAACCAGCAACTCAACGCCGGGATCGAAACGGTGTTCCTGATGGCCGACGTCAGCCTGCAGCCGATCGCGTCCAAGCTGGTCAAGGAAATCGCCCTGTTCGGCGGCGACATCTCGCCGTTCGTCAGCCCGGCGATCCGCGACGAGGTTGTCGCCCGCGTCAAGGAGCGCGGGGCGCTCGGCGAATATTGAACCCGTTATCGTTCATTGCGCGGACAGTCGCAGCTGGCTAAACCGCGCGGCGGCCACATTTCCACCGGGTTGTTCGAGAACGCCCCAGATTGTTCGAGAAAAGAATGTCGAAAGCCCTGATTTCTACCGTCCTGGCCCTTTCCCTCAGCCTCGCTCCGGGCTTGGCGGCAGCCAAGGACAAAGGCAAGGAAGATGCCGCTCCGGCGCGTGTCTATGCGCCGGTCGACTACAACCTGAATGACGATCCGGACAATATCCTGCTGCTCGACCTCTCGACCGGGCAGCGCGTCGCGATCCGCCTGATGCCGGACTGGGCGCCGGATCATGTCGAACGGATCAAGCAGCTGACCCGCGAAGGGTTCTACAACGGAGTGATCTTCCACCGCGTAATCGACGGCTTCATGGCCCAGACGGGCGACCCGACGGGGACCGGCCGCGGCGGGTCGGAGCTTCCCGACATCAAGGCGGAATTCAACGACATGCCGCATGTGCGCGGCACGGTATCGATGGCCCGCGCCGCGTCGGACGACAGCGCCAACAGCCAGTTCTTCATCGTCTTCTACCCGCGTTTCGCGCTCGATCACCGCTATACCAATTTCGGACGCGTGATTGCGAACATGCAGGCGGTCGACCAGATCCAGCGCGGTGAACCGCCGCAGAACCCGACCAAGATCGTCCAGGCCTCGATCGCTTCGGACCATGTGCCGCCTCCGCCGCCCGCGCCGGTGGCCGATCCGGCAGGGCAGCAGATCACCGCCGACATGCTCAGCAAGTCGCGCGCGCAGTAAGCTTCCCATTCCGCCGTTCAGTCCCTAGACGCGCGCCATGCGCGTTGACCTGTTCGATTTCGATCTTCCGCCCGAGCGGATTGCCCTGCGTCCGGCCCGGCCGCGCGATGCCGCGCGCATGTTGCTGGTCGAAGGCCGGGAAGGGCCGCTTGCCGACTGCACGGTGCGCGACTTGCCGAACCTGCTGCGGGCGGGCGACGTGCTGGTGTTCAACGATACCAAGGTCATCCCGGCTCAGCTCGAAGGGCGGCGCGGGGAAGCGCGGATCGGCGCGACCTTGCACAAGAGGATCGACCTGAGGCGCTGGCAGGCCTTCATCCGCAACGCCAAGCGGCTGCACGCGGGCGATGTCGTGCAATTCCCGCAAGGCGTCTCCGCGATTGCCGAAACCCGCCACGACGACGGCAGCTGGACCCTGGCATTCGAAGGCGAAGAGCCGGTCGAAGTGCTGCTCGAACGGGCGGGCACGATGCCTCTGCCGCCCTATATCGCGGGCAAGCGCCCCACCGACGAATCCGACCGGGCCGATTACCAGACGATCTTCGCACGCGAGGAAGGGGCCGTGGCCGCGCCGACGGCCGCGCTTCATTTCACGCCGGAGCTGCTCGCCACGCTCGACAACGCGGGGATCGGGCGCGAGGCGCTGACGCTCCATGTCGGGGCGGGGACGTTCCTGCCGGTCAAGGCCGACGACACCGCCGAACATCGCATGCATTCGGAATGGGGCCGGATCGACCAGGCGACGGCGGACCGCCTCAATGCCGCGCGGCAGGCGGGCGGGCGGCTGATCGCAGTCGGCACGACTTCGCTGCGCCTGCTGGAAAGCGCGGCCGGGGAAAACGGGATCATTCGCCCCTTCGCCGGGGATACCGACATCTTCATCACGCCCGGCTACCGCTTCCGCGCGGTCGACGGGCTGATGACCAATTTCCACCTGCCGAAATCGACCCTGTTCATGCTCGTGTCGGCCCTGATGGGGCTGGAGCGGATGCAGGCGGCCTATGCCCATGCGATCGCGCACGAGTACCGGTTCTACAGTTACGGCGATGCCAGCCTGCTGCTGCCATAGGCAGTTGCAATGGCGGCAGGAATCGCCAATGACGCAGGCATGGAGCCAATTCTCGACATCCGCGGCCTGTCCAAGACTTACACTGGCGGTTTCAAGGCTCTCGACAATGTCGATCTGCAGATCCGCAAGGGCGAGATATTCGCCCTGCTCGGTCCCAACGGGGCGGGCAAGACGACTCTGATCGGTTCGGTCTGCGGGATGGTGCGGCCGACTGCGGGCACGATCCACGCCTTCGGGCTCGACATGAAGAAGCACTGGCGCGAAGCGCGCCAGCGTATCGGCCTGGTGCCGCAGGAACTGGGCTTCGACATCTTCGATACGGTCGACCGGCAGATGAGCTATTCGCGCGGGCTGTTCGGCCGGGCGCCGGACAGGGAACGGGTCACGCAGATCCTGCGTTCTCTCCAGCTCGAAGACAAGCGCAGGGACCAGATCCGCAAGCTGTCCGGCGGGATGAAGCGCCGGGTGCTGATCGCCAAGGCGCTGAGCCACGACCCCGACCTGCTGTTCCTCGACGAGCCCACGGCCGGCGTCGACGTGGAACTGCGGCGCGACATGTGGCGGCTGATCGGCCAGCTGCGCGAGCAGGGCGTCACTATCATCCTCACCACGCACTACATCGAAGAGGCCGAGGAGATGGCCGACCGCGTCGGCATCATCGACAAGGGCCGTATCCTGCTGGTCGACGAGAAGCACGCGATCATGGCCCGCCTTGGCCGGACGGAAGCGCATTTCACGCTTGAGCAGCCCATGCAGGCCGTGCCCGAGGCCCTCGGCCGCTATAACATCCACTTGCACGATGACGGCCGCCTGCTGTGCTATCGCGGCGGCAATGGAACAGGTAACGGCAAGGCGGACGTGGCCGAGATCGCCCGCATCCTTGTCGAGCAAGGCATCCGCTTCACCGCGCTCGACCAGTCGGAATCGAGCCTCGAGGACATCTTCGTCGAAATGATGCAGGATCAGGAGGCCGGGGCATGATAAATCTGCGCGGCACCTGGGCGATCTACAAGCAGGAAGTCTCGCGCGCCTGGCGCGCAGTGTTCGGCACGATCGTTTCGCCGGTGCTTACCACCAGCCTCTATTTCATCGTTTTCGGTTCCGCGATCGGCGGGCAGATGCAGGCGGTCGGCGGCGTGAACTACGGCGCCTTCATCGTGCCCGGCCTGCTGATGCTGACCCTGCTGAGCGAAAGCACTTCCAACGCCAGCTTCGGCATCTACATGCCGCGCTTTACCGGCTCGATCTACGAACTGCTGTCGGCGCCGGTCGGCGTGACGGAAACGCTGATCGGCTTTGTCGGCGCGGCGGCGACCAAGAGCCTGATCCTCGCCGCGATCATTCTCGCCACGGCGACGGTCTTCGTCGATTACACGATTGCCCATCCGATCCTTGCCATCGGTTACATCATGCTCGTGGCGGCCTCGTTCTCGCTGCTCGGCTTCATCCTCGGAATCTGGGCCGAAGGGTTCGAGAAGTTGCAGATGATCCCGATGCTGGTCCTGATGCCGCTGACGTTCCTGGGCGGTACCTTCTATTCGATCGATATGCTGGCCGAACCGTGGCGTTCGGTCGCGTTGTTCAACCCGATCGTCTACCTGGTGAACGGGCTGCGCTGGACGTTCTATGGTTCGTCCGACGTGAATATCCTCGTCTCGGTCGGCTCGACCTTCGCGTTCCTCGCGCTCTGCGTCGTGGTGATCGCAGTGATCTTCAAGACGGGCTGGCGCCTGCGCAACTGACCGGGATCAGCCCGCGAAATAGTCCCATAGAAGCTTGGCGGTCAGCCCCAGCGAAATCGTCACCAGCAGCGGCCGGATCAGCCGCGCGCCGAAGCGGATCGCACTGTGCGAACCGATGTAGCTGCCGGTCACCGTCCCAACCGCCATGCACA
The DNA here is from genome assembly GCA_028697875.1 of Novosphingobium sp. Lineage (GTDB taxonomy): Bacteria > Pseudomonadota > Alphaproteobacteria > Sphingomonadales > Sphingomonadaceae > Caenibius. The sequence goes on from JAQVEQ010000048.1 coordinate 6,899, forward strand.
GGCCAAGCGTCCATATGACCTTGCCGCCAAGCGCGAACATGGCGAGGCTGCCCACGTTGCTGGCAACGTTGAACAGCTTGGAAAGGGCGGTTGCCCGGGTCAGCCCCATGCCGCGCAGTGCGACTAGCGAAGTGGTATAGAAACTGCCCGCACCGGGCCCGAAGAACCCGTCGTAAAGGCCAACCCCGCCGACGACCGGGATAATGCCTTTCCGTCCCAGCACATGATGCCGGTCGCCATCGTCCATGCGCGGCGAAAGCAGCACATATCCGGCGCAGACCACCAGCAGGATGGGCACGACCAGTTGCAGCACCTTGGCATCGAGCGACTGCACCGCGAGCGAACCTGCCGCGGCGGCCACGACAATGCACAGGGCAGCCGGGATGTTCGGGCGGATCTCCAGCAGTCCCTTCGAGCGATAGGTACGCGTTGCCATCGACACGCCGAAAGTCGATTGCAGCTTGTTGGTGCCGAGCGCCAGGTGCGGGGGCACCCCGGCGAAGAGCAGGGCGGGCAACGTCAGCAGGCCGCCGCCGCCCGCGACCGCGTCGATGAAACCGGAAAGCACGCAAGTGGCCGTCAGTGCGGCAAAGACCCAGAGTTCGAATTCCACTTGTGCTCCCCGTCTGCGCTCCCCGATTGCCGAAAAGCGTTCGACCGCCTATGCGCGCTGGCTCATGACCCGTTTCGCTTTCACCGTAGAAGCCCGCGATGGCAAGGCCCGCAAAGGTCGTATTGCCATGGAACGCGGGGATATCCGCACCCCGGCCTTCATGCCGGTCGGCACCGCCGCAACCGTCAAGGCGATGAAGCCGGAAGACGTGCGGCGCACGGGCGCCGACATCATCCTCGGCAACACCTATCACCTGATGCTGCGCCCGGGGGCGGAACGGGTGGCGCGGCTTGGCGGGTTGCACAAGTTCATGAACTGGGAGCGCCCGATCCTGACCGACAGCGGCGGCTATCAGGTGATGAGCCTTTCGGCCCTGCGCAAGATCACGGAAGAGGGGGTGGCCTTTTCCAGCCACCTCGACGGCTCGAAGCACATGCTGAGCCCGGAACGGTCGATGGAAATCCAGCGCCTGCTCGGCTCCGACATCGTCCTGGCCTTCGACGAATGCCCGCGCGCCGACGAATCCCGCGACGTGATCGCCCGCTCGATGGAAATGTCGATGCGCTGGGCGAAACGCAGCCGCGACGGGTTCGACAGCGGCGAGGAACACGCCGCGCGCGCGGCCCTGTTCGGCATCCAGCAGGGCGCGCTGCACGAGGACCTGCGCCTCCAGAGCGCGCAGGCACTGCGGGAAATCGGCTTCGACGGCTACGCCATTGGCGGGCTGGCCGTGGGCGAGGGGCAGGAGGCGATGTTCGCCACGCTCGATTTCGCGCCGGGGCAGTTGCCGGAAGACCGGCCGCGCTATCTCATGGGGGTGGGGAAGCCGGACGATCTCGTCGGGGCGGTTGAGCGCGGGGTCGACATGTTCGATTGCGTCCTGCCGAGCCGCTCGGGCCGCAACGGGCAGGCCTTTACCTGGAACGGCCCGGTCAATATCCGCAACGCCAAGCATGCCGAGGACACGGGGCCGCTCGACGAACGTTGCCCGTGCCCGACCTGCACCCATTACAGCCGGGCCTACCTCCACCACCTGGTCCGGTCGGGCGAGATCCTCGGCGCCATGCTGATGACCGAGCACAACCTCTATTTCTACCAGTTGCTGATGCAGGCGATGCGCGACGCGATCGGCGAAGGGCGCTTTGCCGCCTTCGCGGCGGACTTCCGGCGGGACTACCTGGGAGCCTGATCAGGCCGCTTCGAGTGCGGGGTGCTCCTCGCGCGTTTCCAGACGGGTCCCGGGATAAGCATAGAAGTTCCCGCTGCGTTCATCGAAGAAACCGGCGCCAATGGTGTTGGCATGGCGCTGGGCGGTCAGCAGGTCGGCGTACCATTTGCCGGCGCGTTGCGGCGTGACGAAGCGATAGCGTGTCATCGACGCAGCCATTGGCCGCGAACTGTTACAGTTTCCGGAAACCTGGCAATATTTTCAGGTGCCTAGGTGGCACTCCGGAGAAACAAAAAGGGCGGCCCAGAGGACCGCCCCATTTGTTCGTAACCGGATGACCGATCAGCGCGAATAGAATTCGACGACCAGGTTCGGTTCCATCTTCACCGGATAGGGCACTTCGTCGAGCGAGGGAACGCGCACGAAAGTGACCTTGTCGTTGCCGTCGGGCGCAACGTAGTCGGGGATGTCGCGTTCCGGCAGGCTCTGCGCTTCGATGATCAGCGCCATTTCCTTGGCCTTGTCGCCCAGGCTGATGACGTCGCCCGGGAAAATGCGGCGGCTGGCAATGTTGCACTTCACGCCGTTGACGCGGATATGGCCGTGCGAAACGATCTGGCGCGCAGCGAAGATCGTCGGTGCGAACTTGGCGCGGTAAACGACCATGTCGAGACGCTGTTCGAGCAGGCCGATCAGGTTCTGACCGGTGTCACCCTTCATGCTCGACGCTTCCTGGTAGGTGCGCTTGAACTGCTTTTCCGTGACGTCGCCGTAGTAGCCCTTGAGCTTCTGCTTGGCGCGGAGCTGGATGCCGTAGTCGGACAGCTTGCCCTTGCGGCGCTGGCCGTGCTGGCCCGGGCCGTAGCTGCGGCGGTTGACCGAGCTCTTCGGACGGCCCCAGATGTTTTCGCCAAGACGGCGGTCAATTTTGTACTTCGATGCCTTGCGCTTCGACATGGCTTTTCTCCAATTTGCGGTCGCCACCCCTGTGGTGGCGCTTCAACCCGGCATCGCACCGTCCGGCCTGTTCTGCCGGACGCGGCCGCCGCTTCACCGGGGTGCGGGGCCAATCGGGTGTCCCGGCGCGAAGCCGGGCCCGAAGTGAAGGCGCGCCTATTGCTGCGGCGCGGCGGAAAGTCAAGGCTTTCGGGCGGAATCCTTCGGGCCTTTTTCGAGCGCCGAAAGCACTCCGCGCAAGGTCCGTACTTCCAAGTGGTTCCAGCCTGGCTTGGTCAGCAGGTTGCGCAAGGTGCGCGCGGTCGCCGCGGCGCGGGCTTCCGGGAAGAAATAGCCGCGTGGCTCCAGCAGCTTCGTGAAATGGTCGATCAGCCCGTCCAGTTCCGCTTGCGGGACGGGGGGAAGCTCCGCCTCGAGCGTCGGCTGCGCGAACTCCTGCTGGCCTTCCGTACCGCTCGGAACGTGCTTGGACCACTCGTATGCGCAGAGAATTACCGCCTGGGCGAGGTTGAGCGAGGCGAATTCCGGGTTGATCGGCACGGTAATGATCGCCCGCGCGATCGCGACATCCTCGGTTTCGAGGCCCGAGCGTTCCGGGCCGAACAGGATGGCATGACGGCCCGGCAAGGTTGCTATCTCCTTGGCGGCCTGTTCCGGCGTCAGAACCGGTTTGGTCACGCCGCGCTTGCGCACGGTCGTCGCATAGACGTGCTCGCAGTCCGCCACGGCTTCGGCCACGCTGGCGAAGACCCGCGCCTTTTCGAGGACGATGTCGGCCCCCGATGCCGCCGGGCCGGCGGAAGGGTTGGGCCAGCCGTCGCGCGGTGCGACGAGCCGCATTTCGGCAAGCCCGAAATTGAGCATTGCCCGTGCCGCCTTGCCGATATTCTCGCCCAGTTGCGGGCGGACAAGGACGATGACCGGCGTTTCAGCCTTTTGCGTCATCCCGCCCACTCATTTCCTGCACGGAGCTGGCAAACTCTTCGAAATCCTTTGCCTCGCTGAAATCGCGATAGACGGAAGCGAAGCGGATGTAGGCGACGGAATCGAGCTGTTGCAGCCCTTCCATCACCATTTCGCCGATGCGGGCGGATTCGATCTCGCTTTCCCCCAGCGTCTCGATCTGGCGCTGGATGCCCGAAACGAGCTGGTCGAGACGTTCCTGTGCGATGCCGCGTTTGCGGCAGGCGAGTGCGACCGACTGTTCGATCTTGGCGCGATTGAACGGTTCGCGCCGGCCGGCCGCACCTTCGGCTCCGCTCTTCAGCACGGTGACATCGCGCAGCTGGACCCGTTCGAACGTGGTGAACCGCGCGCCGCAGCTCTCGCACTGGCGGCGGCGGCGGATCGCGGTGTTGTCCTCCGTCGGACGGGAGTCCTTTACCTGGCTGTCATCGTGGGCGCAGAATGGGCAACGCATGAATCAGGTTCCGTGCAGCCGTCTCACATGCCCGGATAGACGGGGAAGGCCTGGCACAGATCTTCCACCTGGCCGCGCACGCGTTCCTCGACCTGGCCGTCGCCTTCCTCGCCATTGCGGGCAAGGCCTTCCACCACTTCGGCGATCAGCGCGCCGACCTTGCGGAATTCTTCCGTGCCGAAGCCGCGCGTTGTGCCCGCCGGGGTGCCGAGACGGACACCCGAAGTGACGAAGGGGCTGCGCGTGTCGAACGGGATGCCGTTCTTGTTGCAGGTCAGCCAGGCCCGATCGAGGCCCTTTTCCGCCGCCTTGCCGGTGACGTCCTTGGCCGTGAGATCGACCAGCATGAGGTGGTTGTCGGTCCCGCCGGAAACGATCCGCAGGCCCTGTTCCTCAAGGCTGGCGGCCAGCGCGCGGGCGTTGTCCACCACCCGGCTCGCATATGTCTTGAAATCGGGGCGTAGCGCTTCGCCGAAGGCCACGGCCTTGGCTGCCACGACATGCATCAGCGGGCCACCCTGCATGCCGGGGAACACCGCCGAGTTGATCTTCTTTGCCAGGGCCTCGTCATTGGTGAGGATGATGCCCGAACGGGGGCCGCGCAGGCTCTTGTGCGTGGTGCTGGTGACCACATGGGCATGGGGGAAGGGCGAGGGGTGGGCGCCGCCCGCCACGAGCCCGGAGAAGTGCGACATGTCGACCAGCAGGTAGGCGCCGACTTCGTCAGCGATCTCGCGGAAGCGCTTGAAGTCCCAGATGCGCGAATAGGCGGTGCCGCCGGCGATGATCAGCTTGGGCTTGTTTTCGCGCGCGATGGCGGCGACTTCGTCCATGTCGATCAGTTCGTCGTCCTGGCGCACGCCATAGGGCACCGGGTTGAACCACTTGCCGCTCATGTTGACCGGCGAACCGTGGGTCAGGTGACCGCCGGCATTGAGGTTGAGCCCCATGAAGGTGTCGCCCGGTTGCAGCAGGGCGAGAAATACGGCCTGGTTCATCTGGCTGCCCGAATTGGGCTGGACGTTGGCGAACTCGCAGCCGAACAGCTTCTTCGCCCGTTCGATGGCCAGCGTTTCGACCACGTCGGCATAGTCGCAGCCGCCGTAGTAGCGCTTGCCCGGGTAGCCTTCGGCATACTTGTTGGTGAAGACCGAACCGGTGGCTTCGAGCACCGCGCGGCTCGCGATGTTCTCGCTCGCGATCAGTTCGATCTTGTTGCGCTGCCGCTTGAGCTCGTTGGAGACGGCTTCGGCGATCTCGGGATCGGCCTGGGCCAGCGTATCGTTCCAGAAGCGGTTCATGGTGTCGGTGGTCATCGGATCAGTTCCCGGTCGCGGGGTTGGACAGCTTGTCGACGCGCGGGCCATGACGGCCGCCGCCGAATTCAGTGGAAAGGAAAGCGTCGAGGCAGGCCTTGGCCATGTCGATCCCGGTCAGGCGCGCGCCCATCGCGATCGCGTTGGCATTGTTGTGCTCGCGGGCGAGGGCAGCGGACAACGGCTCGGAAACCAGCGCGCAGCGTACCTTGGGATTGCGATTGACGGCGATCGAGATGCCGATGCCCGAACCGCACAGAGCCACGCCATAGTCCGCCGTGCCGTCGGCCACGACATCGGCCAGCTTGTAGCCGTAATCGGGATAATCGACGCGATCGGCCGTTTCCGGGCCGAGATCGGCCACTTCGTGGCCCTGTTCGATGAGGTATTCGCGCAGCTCGGCCTTGAGGTCGACGGCGGCGTGATCGGAAGCGATGGCGATGCGCATGATTGGTTCGTCAACTGCCTTGGGGATTCGAATTCGGACCCCTTAGGCGCAGTTTCCCCGGGACGCCACCCCCGCGAGGGAAGCATCCCGGAAACGCGAGCATCGGTGAGACGATGGGCCGATCAGGCGGCCACTTCCCTCCATTGCCCGGGCAGGAGTCCGTCGAGAGTCCAGTCCCCGATCCGCCAGCGCACCAGCCGGAGCGTTGGCAGGCCCACGGCGGCCGTCATCCTGCGGACCTGGCGATTACGCCCCTCGCTGATTGTCAGCTTGAGCCAGCAGTCGGGCACGCTCTTGCGGAAGCGCACGGGCGGATCGCGCGGCCAGAGATCGGGCTCGCCGATCCGTTCGGCCTTCGCCGGACGGGTAAGGCCATCCTTCAGGCGGACACCCTTTCGCAAGGCGTCGAGGCTGGCCTCGTCCGCTTCGCCCTCGACCTGGACGAGATAGGTCTTGGGCAGCTTGAACTTCGGATCCGCGATCCGCGCCTGCAGCCGTCCGTCGTCGGTCAGAAGTAGCAGTCCCTCGCTGTCGCGGTCGAGCCGCCCGGCGGGATAGACGCCGGGCACCGCGATGTAGTCCGAAAGGGTCTGCCGCACCGTTTCCGTTCCCCGGTCGGTGAATTGCGAAAGCACGCCGTAGGGCTTGTTGAACAGGATCAGCCGGGACATCGGTATTGCTTCTCCCGCATCCGGCGCGGGCCAAGGAAAACCCCGCCGAAGCGGGGCCTTCCGTTACTGGTCGAGGAACGAGCGCATCTTGCGGCTGCGGCTCGGATGCTTGAGCTTGCGCAGGGCCTTGGCTTCGATCTGGCGGATACGTTCGCGCGTGACCGAGAACTGCTGGCCGACTTCTTCCAGCGTGTGGTCGGTGTTCATCCCGATGCCGAAGCGCATGCGCAGCACGCGTTCCTCGCGCGGGGTGAGCGACGCCAGCACCCGCGTGACCGTTTCCTTGAGGTTGGCCTGGATTGCGGCATCCACCGGGATGATCGCGTTCTTGTCCTCGATGAAATCGCCCAGGTGGCTGTCTTCCTCGTCGCCGATGGGCGTTTCGAGGGAGATCGGCTCCTTGGCGATCTTCATCACCTTGCGCACTTTCTCGAGCGGCATGGACAGGCGCTCGGCCATTTCTTCCGGCGTCGGTTCGCGGCCCTGTTCGTGAAGGAACTGGCGGCTTGTACGGACCAGCTTGTTGATCGTCTCGATCATGTGGACCGGGATGCGGATGGTGCGCGCCTGATCCGCGATCGAGCGGGTGATCGCCTGCCGGATCCACCAGGTAGCATACGTGCTGAACTTGTAGCCGCGGCGGTACTCGAACTTGTCGACCGCCTTCATCAGGCCGATGTTGCCTTCCTGGATCAGGTCGAGGAACTGCAGCCCGCGGTTGGTGTACTTCTTGGCGATGGAAATCACGAGACGCAGGTTCGCCTCGACCATTTCCTTCTTGGCGATGCGCGCTTCACGTTCGCCCTTCTGCACCATGTTCACGATGCGGCGGAATTCGCTCAGGCTCATGCCGGTATTGGCGGCAATGTCCGCAATTTCGGCGCGGATACGCTCGACTGCGTCGGCCTCCTCGGCGGCGAAGGCAGTCCACTTCTTGTCCTTCTTGGCGTTGGACTGAAGCCAGCCATCGTCCAGCTCATGGCCGATATAGCTTTCGAGGAAGTCCTTGCGCGCCACCTTGTGCCGTTCCGCCAGACGCAGCATCTGGCCGCCAAGCGCGGTCAGGCGGCGGTTGAAGGCATAGAGGTTGTCGACCAGAAACTCGATCTTGGTCGCGTGGAACTGCACGCTTTCGACTTCGGCGGTCAGGTCTTCGCGCAGTTTCTCGTACTGCTTTTCCTTCGCCGCAGGAAAATCGTCGCCACGGCCCAGAGCGTCGACGCGCTCGGCCTGGATTTTTTCGAATTTGCGGAAAAGCTTCGTGATCCGGTCAAACGTTTCCAGCGCTTCCGGTTTCAGCGCCGCTTCCATCTGGGCGAGCGAAAGGGTGTTGTCGTCCTCGTCCTCTTCTTCGCGGCGGCGCGAGGTGCCTTCGCCGTCCTCGCCCTCGGAATCCTCTTCTTCCTCGATGTCGTCATCTTCCTTGTAGGAAGGACCGGCGGTTTCCTCGCTGATCTCGCCGTTGTCGTCGCTGTCTTCCTCCATCTTCTCGACCGGAGGTTCCTTCGACAGCATCGCGTCGAGATCGAGGATCTCGCGCAGTTGCATTTCCTCGTTGTTGAGGGCTTCGGACCACTGAATGATGGCGTGGAAGGTGATCGGGCTTTCGCACAGCCCCATGATCATCGTGTCGCGGCCGGCCTCGATCCGCTTGGCAATGGCGATTTCGCCTTCGCGGCTGAGCAGTTCCACCGCCCCCATTTCGCGCAGGTACATGCGCACGGGGTCGTCGGTCCGCTCGACCGCTTCCTTTTTCTTGGGAGTTTCGGTGACGAACTTGGTGCTGTCGTCGCTGGCGTCGATCTCATCGACGCCCGAATCGTCGTCCTGCCCTTCGGCATCTTCGTCGCTTTCGACGATATTGACGCCCATTTCGGAGATCGCGGACATGATGTCCTCGATCTGTTCGGACGACATCTGATCCTGCGGCAACGCCTCGTTGAGTTCGTCGACCGTGACGTAACCCTTGCGCTTTGCCTTTGCGATCAGCTTCTTGATCGAGGCCTCGTTGAGGTCGATCAGCGGTGCATCGTTGTTGTCGGTG
>JAQVEQ010000049.1 GCA_028697875.1 Novosphingobium sp.
TTGCGGCGACGCCCTGCGGCTGATGATCAAGGTCGACGAACCGACCCAGACGATCACCGAGGCGAAGTTCCAGACCTTCGGCTGCGGCTCCGCGATCGCCTCCTCCTCGGCGCTGACCGAAATCATCATCGGCAAGACGATCGACGAAGCGCTCAAGATCACCAACCAGGACATTGCCGACTTCCTGGGCGGGTTGCCGCCCGAGAAGATGCACTGTTCGGTCATGGGCTACGAGGCCCTCCAGGCCGCCGTCGCCAACTACCGCGGCGAAGTCTGGGAAGACGATCACGAAGAAGGCGCGCTGATCTGCAAGTGCTTCGGCATCGACGACGAGATGATCGCCCGCACCGTGCGCCAGAACAAGCTGACGTCGGTCGAGGAAGTGACCAATTACACGAAAGCCGGCGGCGGCTGCTCGACTTGCGCGGAAGGCATCGAGGAAGTCCTGGCCAAAGTGAACGCCGAGATGGTCGCCGAAGGCCTCATCCCGGCCCAACTGGCTTTCGATCCCGCCGCTGCTCCAAGCCGCCCGGGCGGAAGTCATCACGTGGAACGCCGAAGCCGTCGGGATCGAAGACCTGACCAAGTGCGGGCTGCGCGGATCGCCGACGATCGTGAAACGGGTGTTCGCTCCCACCGCCCGCACCGAAAAGGCGGCGATCATCGAGGCCGAGGGCGGCCCCGAAGGCCGGGCCAACGCCCTGATCGACGCGATCTTCACCAAGTCCCCCGATGTCGAACACGACCTGTTCGAACAGGCAGCCCACCACTTTTGAAGGAAGGCGACATGACGGAACAGAATAAGCCCGCAACGCCCCCGGCAAGCGGCCGCGCCAATACCAAGAAGGAACTGCCCGAACACTTCAAGGCCTACAAGCACGTGTGGGTCGCGGTGGAAATCGAGCATGGCCAGATCCACAGCGTGTCCTTCGAACTGCTGGGTGAAGGCCGCAAGCTGGCCGACAAGCGCGGCGTCGAACTGGCGGCGGTCGTCATGGGTTCCGACCGCGCCGGGCTGGAAGAAGCCGCGGGCCAGTGCTTCGAATACGGGGCCGACTGCGTCTATGTGGCCTGCGACCCGGCCCTGACGCATTACCGCAACGAGACGGCGACCAAGGTCCTGACCGACCTCGTCAACACCTACCAGCCGGAGATCCTCCTGCTCGGCGCGACCAACCTCGGCCGGGACCTGGCCGGATCGGTCGCGACGACACTGCAGACCGGCCTCACCGCCGACTGCACCGAACTCGAGATCGACGAAGAAGGCTCGCTCGCCGCGACCCGCCCGACTTTCGGCGGATCGCTGCTCTGCACGATCTTCACGCTCAACTTCCGCCCGCAAATGGCCACCGTGCGCCCGCGCGTGATGGCCATGCCCGAAAAGCAGCCGGAGCGGACCGGGCGGATCGTCGAATTCGATCCCGCGATTGCCGAGGACGATATCGTCACCAAGGTGCTCGACTTCATTGCCGACCGCGACAGCGACAAGGCGCAGTTGCCCTATGCCGATATCGTCGTGGCTGGCGGGCTCGGCCTGGGTTCGGCGGAGAACTTCCAGCTGGTCAAGGAACTCGCCGAAGTGCTCGGTGCCGAATACGGCGGCTCGCGCCCGCTGGTGCAGAAGGGCTGGATCACCGCCGACCGCCAGATCGGCCAGACCGGCAAGACCATCCGGCCCAAGCTTTACATCGCAGCCGGGATTTCCGGGGCCATCCAGCACCGCGTGGGCGTGGAAGGCGCGGATATGATCGTCGCGATCAACACCGATCCCAAGGCGCCGATCTTCGAATTCGCCCATCTCGGGGTCGTGGCCGACGCCGTGACGCTGCTGCCCGCCCTGACGGACGCCTTCGCCAAGCGGCTGCGCATCAACCGGCTGGCGAGCTGAGGAGACACAAGCGATGACCGATGAGAAATTCGACGCGATCGTGGTCGGGGCCGGTCCTTCGGGCAATGCCGCCGCCTACACGATGGCCAAGGCCGGACTGAACGTGCTGCAGATCGAGCGCGGGGAATATTCCGGTTCCAAGAACGTCCAGGGCGCGATCCTCTATGCCGACGCGCTGGAGAAGATCATTCCCGATTTCCGCGACGACGCGCCGCTGGAACGCCACATCATCGAACAGCGGATGTGGACGATGGACGACAAGTCGCACACCGGAATGCACTACCGCTCCGACGACTTCAACGAAGAGAAGCCCAACCGCTACACGATCCTGCGCGCGCAGTTCGACAAGTGGTTCAGCGCCAAGGTGCGCGAGGCTGGCGCTCTCCTGCTGTGCGAAACGACCGTGACCGAACTGGTCAAGGACCTCAAAGGCAATGTCATCGGCGTGCGCACCGACCGCCAGGGCGCCCCGATCATGGCGGACGTCGTGGTCCTGGCCGAAGGCGTGAACGGCCTTGTCGGGCAACGATCGGGCCTGCGCGAGGAAGTCGCGCCCGAAAGCGTCGCCCTGGCAGTCAAGGAAATGCACTTCCTCCCGCGCGAAGTGGTCGAGGCGCGCTTCAACCTTTCGGGCAACGAAGGCGTCGTGATCGAAGCGATGGGCACGATCACCAAGGGCATGACCGGCACCGGGTTCCTCTACACCAACGAGGAATCGATCTCCGTCGGCATCGGCTGCATCGTGTCCGACATGGCCGAAAGCAAAGTGACGCCCAACGAACTGCTCGAGGCGTTCAAGAACCATCCCTCGATCAAGCCCTTGCTCGCCGACAGCGAATGCAAGGAATACGCGGCGCACCTGATTCCGGAAGGCGGATACAACGCAATTCCGCGCCTGTATGGCGATGGCTGGATCGTGGTCGGCGATGCCGGGCAGTTCGTCAACGCGGTTCACCGCGAAGGTTCGAACCTGGCGATGACCACCGGCCGGGTCGCGGCGGAAACGATCATCGCGCTCAACCGCAAGCGCGAGGAAATGAGCGCCAGCAATCTCGCCGAGTACGCGGCCCGGCTGGAACAGTCCTTCGTCATGAAGGACCTCAAGAAATACAAGGGAATCCCTGCACTTCTGCACGGCAACAAGGGCAATTTCTTCGGAACTTACCCGCAGCTTATCAGCCAGGCCATGCAGACCTGGTTCCGCGTCGATGGCGTGGACAAGAAGAGCAAGGAAAAGGCCATCATGCGCAACTTCCGGGAAACCCGGTCGCTGCGGGGCATGGTGGGTGACGCATTCAAACTCGTGAGGGCATGGCGATGAGTGAAATGATTTCCGGAGTGGCCGCGAAGGTCGAAGAAAAGCTCTTTCAGAACCGCTACCTGGTGGATGCCGGGCGGCCGCATATCCGGGTGAAACCGCACAACGAGCCGTCCGCCAGTCTTCTGGCCATGATTACGCTCTGCCCGGCTGGCTGTTACGCCACGACCGAATCGGGGCAAGTCGAAGTGGCTGCCGACGGCTGCCTCGAATGCGGCACTTGCCGGATCGTGACCAAGAAAACCGGCGAGATCGAATGGAATTATCCGCGGGGTGGATTCGGCGTCCTGTACAAATTCGGGTGACCTTACAGCCGGTTCGTACTTCGCCCTTCCTTTTTGCAAATGCGAAGCATCCGGGACAGCCAATTCCCAAGTATTTCCCTTGTAAATCTGTCCCGGATTTGAGATTTTATGCTGCACTGCAAAACACAGCTGCCGAATCACCCGCAGAAGGATGAAGGTGGGCGCAGAGAGAATGCGCTGACGGCAGGAAGGTCTTTACCATGCCCGCTCTCGCGACCCCAACAATGCCACGCAGGCCGGAACGGCCAGTGACATCATACTCGCGCGAACCAAGCCATACCCGGGCCGATATCGCGCTGCGCGGCGTTTACGAGATTTCCAAGATCCTGGCGGTGCCCTCCGGCAGGCTGGAGAACACGCTGGGCAACGTCCTGACCCTGCTGTCCAGCTTTCTCGACATGCATCACGGCCTCGTCGCCTTGCTCGACGACCACGGCAACCCGCGCAGCGTGGTCGGGATCGGCTGGAGCGAGGAACGGGCGCACGAGTGGTTCGGCCGCCTGCCCGAACGCGCCTTCGCCCAGATCATCGCCACCGAAATGCCCGTCGTCGTCCACAACATGGAAACCAGCCCGCTGTTCGCGGATTGGGAATACGACCAACCGCTGCCGCCCGACAGCCGCGTTTCGTTCATCGGCGTACCGATCCGGGTCGGCAACAAGGTCATCGGCACCCTGACGATCGAGCAGGTGTGGGACGAAACCACCACTTATCACGCCGCCGACGAAGATGTCCGTTTTCTCACGATGGTAGCCAACCTGATTGGCCAGACGATCGCCCTGATGGACATCGTCAGCCGGGATCGCCAGCGCCTGATGGACCAGCAGCGCCTGCTCGAGAAAGAGTTGTCGACGCAAGCCGGCCCGGTTGCGAAGAACATGAGCGCGCGCGGCATCGTCGGTTCCAGCTCCGCGTTGCGCCACGCGCTCGATCAGATCAAGCTGGTCGCGCGCAGTCACTCGGCCGTTCTGCTGCGGGGCGAATCCGGTACCGGCAAGGAATTGTTCGCCCGGGCCACTCACGACTTCTCGTCGCGCGCCAACAAGCCGTTCATCAAGCTCAATTGCGCGGCCTTGCCGGAATCGGTGCTGGAATCGGAACTGTTCGGCCACGAAAAAGGCGCGTTCACCGGGGCGGTGTCGCAACGCAAGGGCCGGTTCGAACTGGCCGATGGCGGCACCTTGTTCCTGGACGAAATCGGCGACACTTCGCCCGCCTTTCAGGTCAAGCTGCTGCGCGTCCTGCAGGAAGGGGAATTCGAACGGGTCGGCGGGACCAAGACGCTCAAGGTCGATGTCCGCCTGGTCTGTGCGACCAACCGCAATCTCGAGGAAGCGGTGGCTGCCGGCGAATTCCGCGCCGACCTCTATTACCGCATCAACGTGGTATCCGTCCGCCTTCCCGCCCTGCGCGACCGGAGGGAAGACATTCCCGTGCTGGCCGACGAATTCCTGCGCCGGTTCGACGAGGAACACCATACCTCGCACAAGCTTTCCCAGTCGGCCTACAATGTGCTGAGCAACTGCAATTTCCCGGGAAATGTGCGGGAACTGGAAAACTGCATCCGCAGGACGGCAACGCTTTCCCACCACGACCGGATCAGCGACGACGATTTCGCCTGCCGGCACGACGAATGCCTGTCCGCCGTCCTCTGGAAAACGGCCGTTTCCTCACCCTTCCCGATCGTCCAGTCCCGCCAGCCGGACACTGCCGCGTCCCCCGTCCAGCCGGTCGAGACGGTCGCAACCGGCGATGCGGCAGGCATGGCTTCCGGCGCCGCACCTCCTGCCGGCACGCCGCAGGACAACGTGAAGATCGGGCGCCAGGAACTGGTCGAGGCGCTGGAATCAAGCGGATGGGTGCAGGCCAAGGCGGCAAGGCTGCTGGGACTCAGCCCGCGCCAGATCGGCTACGCCATCCGCAAGTACGATGTCGAAGTGAAGCGGTTCTGAGACGCGATCCACGTCGTTGAAACAACCGGCTGTCCGGTGTTCCCTTGCCTATCCCGGTCGCGAACAGGCGCGGCATTCGCGACCGGGTACTTCGCGCCTCTCGAAAGAGGTGCCGGCGCGCACCGCGAACACGATGCGCGCCGCCCTCTCCAGCCTCAGTACTTCGCCCGCGCGGTCAGGGAGAAGCGCCGGCCCGGTTCCGGGAAACCGTCGGTCAGCTGGTAGGAATCGTCGAAGGCATTGCGCACGCCAACGCCGATGCTGACGTCTTCCAGTATATCGTAATCGATGCTGAGATTGGCCTGCACGTAGCTTCCCGTGCGGTAATAGAGCGAACCGTCGGTCGTCACCGTCCAGCGGTCCGATGCGATTTCCATGCTCGGCCGGACATGCAGCGGCGGCAACGGCTGCCACTCCGCGTAAAGGAAGGCCTTGTGCGTCGGGACGCCGGTCGGCTGGAATGCGCTGTTGGTCGGATCGTCGAGATCGCGATGGACGTAAGTGTAATTCGCGCCGACCGTCAGGGTATCGCCGATCGCGGCATCCAGCGAAAGTTCGACACCGTAGTAGTCGCCTTTCCCGAGATTGCGGCTCTGCGTCACCGATTCACCCTCGTAAATCATCGGAAACGCCACGATCACATCCGTCAGGTGGGAATAGAACACAGCCCCTTCGGCATACACGCTCCCGAACCTGCGGGATCCGCCGATCTCGAAATTGGTCGCCCGTTCGGCCTTGAGGTCGGGGTTGGACACGGCCCCGCCGAAGCGCGAACTGAACCGTTCGAAGATGCTGGGGAAGCGGACCCGCGAGGAAACGCTGAAATGAACGCTCGAAACGTCGTCGGGCGTCCAGACGAGCTGCCCCTGCCCGTTCACCGCGTCGGCATCGCGGATGGGATAGCTGAAGATGGCGTCGTCGCCGCCTTCGGGCGGAGTGCCGTATTCTTCCGCGCGTTTGAGATCGCGCCAGTCGTAGCTTGCCCCCAGTACGAGCGTGAGCTCGGGCGACAGGGCCAGCCGGTTTTCGGCCGCGACGCTCCAGGTGTCTTCCTCGTTATGCTGCTTGGGCTCGACAAAGCCGCTGGGGAAGCTCTGCTGGTACTCGACATGCTTGTCGCGGCGGAAATGCGCGGCAAGGGTAAGCGTGTCGGCAGGCGAAACGTCGATCGCCAGCTGGGCCGATCCGCCCCACGCGACGTCCTCGTAATAGCTGTTGAACGCCCGCCGCTTGGTCTGGGTCGTCTGGGTCGCATCGTCGAAGGCGCGCAGGAGATTGTCGAACCCGTTGCGGTAGATGCGCGTCTTGAGCGTCACGTTCGGCGTCAAAGCTGTAGTCGACAGGAAATAGATACTGTCGACATTCCACCACGGCCAGGTCCAGTTGCGCTGCGAACTGGCCGGGTCGGTGACATGGAGCGGCGCGTTCTTTGCCCCCTCCTGCCGGGTGTAGCTGATCGAATACTCGTCGGTGTCGTTGGGCGTGAATCCCAGCTTGAGATTCAGGCGCCAGTCCTTCGTCCGGGAGAAGTCGCGCGCGCCGCCATCTTCGCTGTCGGTCGGGGTAAAGCCGCCCGGCAGGTCCCAGTGGTCGCGGAAGGTGCGGGCGAAGCTGACTTGCCCGTACCACTTGTCGTGCCGGGTCCCGATCAGGCCGAACGCGGTATAGCCGGCATAGTCCGCATCGCGGTCGAGATCGAGCACGCCGCGCACTTCCGCTTCGAACGCCTTGGTCGGCTTGCGCGTGACGAGATTGACGGCGCCGCCCATCCCGCCCGGCCCGTCGAGCACCGAGGCATAGCCCTTGGCAACCTGGATTTCCGCGATGTCGGGCGTCAGGAAGCGCCCATAGTCCAGCCGGTTGTCGGCAGGCAGGTACACACGGATGCCGTCGATCGACAGGGGCACCTGGAAACGATCGAAGCCCCGGACGTAGATCAGCTTTTCATTGCGCGACCCGCCCGAATTGGACGCCGCCACGCCGGGCATGAGATTGGCCGCGTCTTCCAGACTGTTGCGATTGAACGCCTCCATCGCCTGCGCGGTCAGTGTTTCGCCGCCTATCAGAAGCCCTTCCCCACGGTTTCCCGTCACCACGATCTGGCCAAGCGTGAAAGCACCCTCTCCGGCCTCATTGTTTTCTCCATCCGCGGCGATGGCCGGAACTGCGGACGTTGCTGAAATCACGGCGGCAAGAACAGTGAGATAACGCATGAGAAATGTCCCCCCTGTTTGGAACAGCTGTTGCGGATTAAGCCCGCAATCTATATACCACAGGATATAGGTTAGCAAGATGGTGGAAACTCATGAACCGCACCGCCCGTTCGATCCTCGCAATCGCCGCCCTGTTCACGTTCACCCTGCCGGCACACGCCCAGAATGCGGCGGCGGAATGCACTGTTCCCGTCGTTCCCGAAGGCGAACTGGCGGCGTGGGCGGAACCGTCCGCATTGCCGGCGGCCGGCAACCGCCGCGGGCTGGCCGCGGCACGCCTGCCGGTGGGGCAAGCGGCGCAGGTCAAGCTCCTGCCCACCCCCGATGTCACGTATCCGCTGCGGCCCGAGAAGCCGGGCGGATCGGTCAGCTATGGCGGCCTGATCGAGTTCCGCATCGCCGAGGCGGGCACTTACCGGGTGGCGCTCGGCACCGCCGCGTGGATCGATGTGCTCTTCCACGGAAAGGGTCTGGTTTCGAAGGCCCATGGCCACGGCCCGGAATGTTCCGGCATTCGCAAGATAGTCGACTTCGACCTGAAGCCCGGCCGCTACACGCTGCAGATTTCGGCCAACGGTGAACCGCAAACCACCGTGCTGATCGCTCGCGCGCGTTGAGCGGGATGCGCACGAAGGCACCGGCCCTGGCGGCCCTGTCGCTGCTGCTGGTGGCGGCAGGGGCGCCGTATTGGCCCGGGCAACTGCCGTCCGGGCTGGCCGCGCCGTCCGTTCCGCCCGGCAACCCGATGTCTGCCGCCAAGGTCGAGCTGGGACGCAGGCTGTTCTACGACGCGGACCTGTCGGCGGATGGCACCATGGCCTGCGCCACCTGTCACGAACAGAAGCACGCCTTCGCCGACGGCAACTGCACCCATCCCGGCGTTACCGGCGAACCGGGCCGCAGGAACGTGCCGGGGCTGGCCAATGTCGCGTGGTTCGGCAAGCTGACTTTCGCCGATCCCGCGCAGACCTCGCTCGAAGCGCAGGTTGCCGTGCCGGTGACCGGAACCCATCCCGTGGAAATGGGCATGGCCGGAAGGGAAGCCGAGATCGGCCAGCGCCTGGCGCGCGACGCCTGTTACCGCACGATGTTCCGCAAGGCTTTCCCGGAAGACGGCGGCAAGATCGATTTCGCCAACACCGCCCGCGCCATCGCCAGCTTCGAACGGACTCTCGTCTCGCTGGACAGCCCTTACGATCGCGGGCAGCTCTCGCCGCAAGCCGTCCAGGGGCAAGCCCTGTTCGAGCAGGAGTGCGCCGCCTGCCATTCCGGGTCCTTCTTGACCGACATGGCCTATCACCGGACCGGCGCATACGATGAAAATGCCGCCGATCAGGGACTGTCCGAAGCGACCGGGCGCGCGGACGATGCCGGCAAGTTCCGGACCCCCAGCCTGCGCAACACCGCGCTGACCGGCCCATGGTGGCACGACGGTTCGGCCGGGACCCTCGAACAGGCCATTATCCGCCACGGCACGAGCTATGGCCCGAAAGAACTCGCCCGGCTGACCGCCTTCCTGGAATCGCTCAGCGACACGGGCTTTACGCAGGACAAGGCACTTTCCCTGCCGGACAAGGCCTGCGGGAAACGGCTCTAGCGTCAGGACCCATTGATTTTGTGATGGTATCGTGATTCGGGCCCGCCGTCAGGAGCCTGATTGATGAGCGATTTATTCTGGCTGACGGACGAGCAGATGGCTCGATTGCGGCCCTATTTTCCGAAGAGCCATGGCCGTGCACGCGTTGATGATCGGCGTGTTCTGAGCGGCATCATCTTCGTCAACCGGAACGGGCTGAGGTGGCGTGACGCACCGAAAGAATACGGCCCGGCAAAGACGCCCTACAACCGCTGGAGGCGGTAGGACGACAAAGGCATCTTAGATTATATCGGCGCGGCGGCTTTGCTGGACGAACTGCCCAAGGCGCAATGGCTGCTCGCCGATCATGGCTATGACGCCGACTGGTTCCGGGATGCCTTGCAGGAAAAGGGTATCACGCCCTGCATCCCTGATCGAAAATCCCGGAATAAGACCGTCAAATACGACAAGCGTCGCTACAAGCGCCGTAACCGCATCGAGATCATGTTCGGACGCCTCAAAGACTGGCGGCGGGTCGCAACACGCCACGACCGGTGCCCAACGGCCTTCTTCTCCGCCATTGCCCTCGCAGCCACCGTCATCTTCTGGCTCTAATCAGTGAGTCCTGAGCCGTAGTCATCGTTCCCCGGCCAGTTCGGCGCCAGTGCTGAGCCGCACCGGGCGATGATGGCGCAGGCAATCAGCTGCAACTGGTGGAACAGCATGAGCGGCAGGATCACCAGCCCGACCTGGGACGGTGCGAACAGCACGCCCGCCATGGACACGCCGGACGCAAGGCTCTTCTTCGAACCGCAGAACAGCAGCACGATCGCATCCTCGCGCGAAAGGCGCATCAGCCGCGCGGTCCCCCAGGTGGCGCTGAGCACGATTGCCAGCAACACCGAGCACAAGGCGAGGATCATCGCCAGGTCGGTGCCGGAAAGGCGCTGCCACAGACCTATTCTGGAAAACGGGAGAAACGGGCGCCTTGTCACCAAGCGGCGACAGGTCCGCCGCGCCACCGCAGGCACTGATGGCATGAGTCGTCCCATCCGGCTCGGCAACCAGCCAGAAACTGTCGCCGCTGATACTGGTCATGTGCGGATACACCGCCGCAAGACCGGCCGCGATGGCGACAGCGGCCTCGGCCGCATTGCCTCCGTCACTCAAGACAGCCAGCCCGCCATCTTGCCAAATGCGAGCCCTTCGCCCCTGCCGTTCAGGATCTCAGTTCGGGAAACCGGGCGCCCGGTAGATTTCCCGGCCACGGCGATAGACGACCAGCTTCTTGAGCGTAACAGGGTGGAAGAACGCCTCGATCGCCTGGCCGTCTTCCGTCCGGGCGTAGACCTCGTAACAATCGCCCTCGACTTGCGTCTTCAGGATTTCCCAGCCTTCCAGCCATGCCTGCTTCTTGAGCTTCTTCATCGGTTGCCACTTCTCCTTGGGGCCCGAATTGCAGACGACGTTCCCGTCCGCGAGCGCGGGCGAAGCGACGCCCGTGGCAAGGGCCGCGGCAAGACCCGACAGCAAGAATTTTCCACGCAATTTCATAGGATTTTCCTTTCGGGGACATAGCTGGCGGCAGCGCGCAACATCCACGCGATCGCGAGCGGCGCCAGATGGATCGCCGCCGGCAGCCAATCCCAATCGAGCAGCAGCCAGTGGACAAGCGAAACGAAGAACGCCGCATAGACAAGGCGCTGGGCCTGTTTCCAGCGCCGCCCCAACCGGCGCATCGCCCGATCGAAACTCAGCGCCGCGGGCACGAGCATCAGGCCGGTCGCCAGCCAGCCGGTCCAGATGCCGGGCAGGCCCAGTTCGTCGAGGACAGCAGC
Source organism: Novosphingobium sp. (assembly GCA_028697875.1). Taxonomy (GTDB): domain Bacteria; phylum Pseudomonadota; class Alphaproteobacteria; order Sphingomonadales; family Sphingomonadaceae; genus Caenibius. The sequence continues at coordinate 11,091 of JAQVEQ010000049.1, forward strand.
CGGGACGCGCATGTCGATCAGATAAAGGACCAGATGAAGCAGTGCATAGGCGAATGCGGCCACACCGAGATTGCGGCGAATGGCGAGCCAGACGCGCAGGAAGCGGCTGGGGCCGAAGAAATCGGTCAGCGGGCCAGGCAGCATGGCCAGCACCATCAGGCGTACCGCCATTTCCCCACTGGGACGCAGCAGATCCATTGCCAGCGCCTGTCCTCGCGCCAGGTCCGCGATCATGCCCGCAGCAGGAAGCGCGAGCAGCAGCCAGAGCAGCCCCCGGGTCCGAGACATAGTGCCCCGAATGGCTAGATGCCCGCCCTGGCGTCCGGGCGGAATGAACGGAGCCGTAGCCGTTTCATACCTGGGCCCACCGCCGCAGCAGGTTGTGATAGACGTGGATCAGGCGATCGATGTCCGGATCGTCCTTCGCCCGTCCGGCGGACAGCGACTGGATCGACTGATCGAGATCGAACAGCAGGGTGCGCGCCGAGGTATCGGAAACCGCGCTTTGCATCCAGGTGATCGCGCAAATGCGCTGGCCTCGCGTGACAGGAGCGACCTGGTGCAGGCTCGACGATGGATAGAGCACCATGTCGCCTGCCGCGAGCTTGACCGCCTGCGCGCCGAACTGTTCCTCGATCAGCAATTCGCCGCCGTCGTATTCGTCCGGGTCCGAAAGGAACAGGGTGGCGGACAGGTCGCTGCGGATCGTCAGGTTGTGTTCGGGCAGCCGCATCAGCGCCGCATCGCTGTGCGCGCCGTAATGACCGCCGTCCTGGTAGAGATTGAAGACGGGCGGCCAGATCTTCTCGGCAAGCGAAGCCGAGACGAACAGCGGATGACGGCCCAGCTTCCCGAGAATGAGATTGCCCAGTTCGGCAGCGTCGCTGTCGCCGCGGTCGAGCTGGAGGTTCTGCTTCACCGCAACCGAACGCGACCCGGCGGTCTGTGCGCCGTCGATCCAATTGGCGGCGGCCAGGCGCTTCCGGAAATGCCCCACCTCATCCCGGTCCAGGACATTTTCGATAACGATCAGCATCGACCCTTCTCCAAATGATAGTGCGGCGCGGCCGGGCCGCCGCGCCGCACATGAACGATCAGAACCTGAGGTTCAACGTCCCCACGATCTGACGCGCATCGCCCTTGTAGAGGAAGAAACCGCCGCGATAGACCGCGAGATAGTAATCCTCGTTCGTGAAGTTGTTCACGTTCAGGCGGAAGTCGAGGTTCTTGTTGAACTTGTACTCCACGAACGCATCGCCGACGGTGTAGGCCGGAACCGGACGCTGATAATAGAAGCTGCCGTCCGTATTGGTGACATACGGGGCTGCCGTGTCCGGCTGGCCGCCATAGCGCTTGCTCTTGTGCTTGACCGCAAGCCCCACCGCCAACCGGTCCGTCACTTGGTAACGCGTCTGGAACTGCGCCTGGAACTTGGCGAAGTTGGCCAGCATCTTGCCGACGTTTTCCGGGGTGTAGGACTTGGTTACCTCGCTATCCATCCAGGTAACGCCACCCTGCACAGACCATTGCGGAGTCACGTTGCCGGCAAAACCGAGCTCGACGCCGCGCACGCGGTTGCCGCCGGTATTGAGCGTGCCGAGATTGGAATAATCTTCCCCGCTCAGGCTTTCCATGACGTCCTTCTTGTCCGTCTGGAACACGGCGGCCGTCAGCAGCAGCTTCTCGCCAAAGACGTTCCACTTGGTGCCGATTTCATAGTTCCACGACCGTTCGGGCTTGGCCGAAACCCCTTCGGGAGGCGCAATGAACCCGCCATAGCCGCCGTTCGTGCCAACGTCGGATTCCCCGCCATTGATGTCTGCTGCGCTCGCGAACGAGGCATAGATCATGCCCCCGCCGCCAACCTTGTAAGTCACCCCGAAATGCCCGTTCCAGAGGGTGTCCGAATCCTTGTAGGCCGTGATGGTGCTGTCGCGGCCCACGGTGCGAAGATGGAAGTTGTAGTGATCGAGGCGCAAGCCAGCGAACACGGTCAGGCGGGACGTCAGGTCCAGCGTGTCCATGACATAGCCGGAAACCGTCTCGATCTTCCAATCCTGGTCCCACGACCCCTTGCTGATCTCACGGCCGAGGAGCGTGTCCAGTCCGTTGACGGAAAGGCCGTCGGGGCCGATGCCGCAATAGCTCGCCGATACGCCGCCCCTACCGGAAACGATGCAATTGGTGTCTCCCGTACTGGCCACGTTGTAGACGCCGTTGACGACCTTGTGGTTGGTATATTCGGCACCGATAATCAGGTTGTTCTCGCCACCGAGCATCTCGCTGTCGATGAAGAGGTTGGTCTGGTTGGCGAAGTAATCGACATCCTGCCAGCCCTGGTGGGTCGAGAAGGTGATCGTCGAATAAGAGCCATTGGGATCGCTCTCGTCAGTGGTGGTGCCGCGTGCGCCGGTCAGCACATAGGCATTGTTGGACGAGCCGTAGCGGGTCAGGTTGACGATCCGGGCGTTGGGCGAGAACGAATAGTCGATCCGGCCGGTAACCGTGTCCACGTCCGATTTCAGGAAGTCCTGCTTCTGGGCATAGACCGGCGCTTCGACGGGCTTAAGGTCACCGTCGAGATACCCGCCCACGTCCGGCAGATCGTCCGCCCGCAGGCCGTAATAGTCCAGCGTGAAGCTGAAATCGTCTGTCGGGGCGTATTTCGCCGAAACGGCAAGGCCCTTACGCTCGCGATCGGTCGGGCCGCGATCGGGAATCTCCTGGTATCCGTATAGGACATTGGCGCGGACGGCGAAGTCGTCGCTAACGGCCAGATTGACGTCCGCGGTTGCCCGGGCATAGCGGTCGCTGCCGAGGCCGACGGAAGCCTTGACGAAGTCATAGTCGGTCGTCGCCTGCTTGGTGATCGCGTTGATCGCGCCACCGGCGGTGCCACGTCCGGCGAAGGACGAGTTCGGCCCCTTCGAAATCTCGACCTGGTCGACGGCGAAGCTCTCGCGGATCGTCATGCCGGGATCGCGCAAGCCGTCGACGAAGACGTCGCTGCGCGCTTCCTGGCCGCGAATGATGTAGCGATCGCCGAAAGCATTGCCGTTCTCGCCGGTACCGACAGTAATGCCCGGTTGCGCGTCGAGGATGCGCACCAGATCGGTGTAACCCGATTCCCTGATCTGCGTTTCCGTCAGGACGCTGATCGTCTGCGGCAGTTCGGCGATCGGCCGGGTCAGGCGCTCGTCGCCCGAGGTGCGCGCCTTGTACGGCGCGCCCGGTTCCGCGTGCGGATTGACGTCGGCCGTGCGGTCCTCGATCTTCAGCGTATCGAGTTCGACTTCCTCATTCTGGCTGTCCTGCGCGATTGCCGGGGCCGCGATCGCGGCTGCGGTCAACCCCAGCGCGACGGCAACGCTCCGCTGGCGCAGGCTGAGAGGCCGCAACACCCCCTGTTGCTTCGACATGACTTATCCTTTCTTCAGTTTGTCTTGAGCGAGTAATCGATGGGCAGCGACAGAGTGATGCTGTCGCGTTTCATGGAAGCCGGTATGCGCGGCAGTGGCGCTACGCGGCGGAGCAGATCCATTGTCGCCTGGTCGAGCAATTCGTGGCCGCTGCTGCGCTTGATCGACACGTTCGACACGCTGCCATCGCGCGCCACGGTAAAGCGGACCGTCACCACGCCTTGCTGCATCGCCTTCTTGGCTTCGGCGGGATAGCGCTTCTTGCGGTTCAGGTGGGCGCTGATGAGAGAAAAGTAATCCGCCGCCTGCGCCCGCGCCTTGGGATCGTTACCCGAAACCGGGCTCGTGCTGGTTCCCGTGCCTTCCGGCGCAACCGCCAGAGCATTCGTGGCCGGTGCGGTGACGGCCGGCTGCGGAGCGGCCGTACGGACCGGCATGGGCGGCGGTGGCGGCAGCACCACCGGATCCTTCGGCAGAGGCGCGCGCACAGGAGGCACCTTGATGGGCGGCGTTACCACATCGGGCGGGACATATTCCGGCTGCGGGTCGGGTTGCGGCTGCGCAGCGGTGACAGCAGACGCGGCCGCAGCCGCCGGCGGCAGATCCACGAGCACGACCGGCTCGGGCACAGGGACTTCGCCGGGCCTCGACCAAGCGAGCACCAGCGCACCCACGGCAAGGTGTGCGGCGAGCGCGACCCCGGCTGCCAAGGTCCAATGGCGCTCATCGCCGGTCAGGTCCGCGACACGGATCACCGGGCCCCGCCCTCCTCGGCGCCGACAAGCGCGACATGCAGATAGCCGGCCGAACGGAGCGCGTTCATCGCCTGCATGATCGTGTCGTAAGTGATCGACTTGTCCGCCCGCAGGAATACCCGCTGTTCGCGATCGCCGCCCGTAGCCCGCTCGATGGCCGGACCGAGCGCGGCAGTTGCGACTTCCTGCTCGCACACGAGCATGCGGCCGCTTTCCTGGATCGACAGGAACACCGGCTTGTCCGGCTTGGGCGCCGGTGCGGCGTTGGAA
>JAQVEQ010000256.1 GCA_028697875.1 Novosphingobium sp.
ATCGGCGAGCCTGGGGAAGGGCTGAAGGTCGAGACGCCGACCTATGCACTGGACGATGCCCTCGCCGCGCTGCGCCTCGTGCGCGCCAACGCGAAGAAATGGAACATCGACCCCGCGCGCGTCGGGATGGTCGGTTTCTCCGCGGGGGCACGCCTTGCCATCGCCACCGTTGGCGCGGCTTCACCCGAGGACATGCCCGCCTTCATCGCCCCGATCTATCCGCCGATGGACAAAGTCACAGTGCCCGGCAACGCCCCGCCGATGTTCGTCGGCATGGCCAATGACGATCCGCTGTCGGGCAAGGCCGGTTACGCACTGATCCAGAGCTGGACCGACGCGAAGAAGCCGGTCGAGTTCCACATGTTCCAGAGCGGCAGCCACGGCTTCGGCCTCGGCGCCCGCGCCAATACCACCTGGGGATGGATCGACCTGCTGGTGCGCTGGATCCGTTTCAACAGCGAGCAGAGCACACGCAAATGACCTTCACCTGCGTCGCCGATTTCCGCGAGGTGGCCCGCCGCCGCTTGCCGCATTTCTTCTTCGAATATATCGACGGCGGCTCTTACGGCGAGGTCACGCTGCGCCGCAATGTCGACGATCTCGGCGTGATCGCGCTGCGCCAGCGGGTGCTACGCGACGTTTCGCAAATCGACCTTTCGACCGAACTGTTCGGCCAGTCGATGGCCCTGCCGGTTGCGCTGGCCCCGGTCGGGCTGGCCGGGATGTACGCCCGGCGCGGCGAATGCCAGGGCGTACGCGCGGCCAATAAGGCGGATATACCATTCACCCTCTCGACCGTTTCGCTCTGCCCCATCGAGGAAGTGGCGGCGGCGGCCAGCAAGCCGTTCTGGTTCCAGCTCTACATGCTGCGCGACCGGGGCTTCATGCGCGACATGATGGTCCGCGCACGCGAGGCGGGCTGCACCGCGCTGGTCTTTACCGTCGACCTGCCCATCGCCGGCTCGCGCTATCGCGATTACCGCTCCGGCTTTGCCGGCGCGCCGGGCCTTGGCGGTCAGCTGCGCCGCTTCGCGCAAGCCGCCATGCGGCCGCGCTGGGCGTGGGATGTCGGCCTCTGGGGCCGCCCGCACCATCTCGGCAATGTTGCGCCGGTGCTGGGCGACAACAGCGGGATCGAGGATTTCCTTGGCTGGATCGGCAGCAATTTCGACCCGGCGGTGACCTGGGGCGATCTCGATTTCATCCGTTCGGAATGGACCGGTCCGCTGGTGATCAAGGGCGTGCTCGATGCCGACGACGCGCGCGAAGCCGCCGCGCTGGGGGCCGACGGAATCGTCGTTTCCAACCACGGCGGGCGCCAGCTCGACGGAACCATATCCAGCGCCCGGGCGCTGCCCCGGATCGCCGATGCCGTGGGCGACAGGCTGACTGTTCTCGCCGACGGCGGGGTGCGTTCGGGCCTCGACGTGCTGCGCATGCTCGCGCTCGGCGCGAACGGCGTCATGCTTGGCCGCGCGTGGGTCTATGCGCTGGGCGCGGCGGGCGAAGCGGGCGTTTCCCGCATGCTTGAACTGATCGAAGGCGAAATGCGCGTCGCCATGATGCTCACCGGCACCCGCTCGCTATCCGAAGTAAACCAGAACATCCTCGAGAGGACCTGAGCCGATGGCCACCAACCCCACCGACATGCTTCACGTGCCCGAAAAGGACAATTGGCGCGACACGATCCTCGCAGGTCTTGCGAACTATATCGACGCCGGCTCGATCGTCGCCGGGGCCGCCGCGCTCGCGCTGTGGCAAGAGACCTACAAGCTTTCGAACGATTTCGTCGGGCTGATCGGCGCATTCGGCCCCAACGCGATCGGCGCAGGCATCGGTGCGCTGGTCGGCGGGTGGCTGTGCGACCACCTCGGCCGCAAGAAGATCTACCAGTGGGACATGCTGGTCTATGCCGCGGGCATGGCGATGCTGGTTTTCGCCTGGGCGCCGTGGATGATCGTCACCGGGTTCATGATCGTCGGCCTCGCGGTCGGCGCGGACATTCCTGCAAGCTGGTCGCTGATCGCCGAACAGGCACCCGACAAGCGGCGCGGCAAGCATTCGGGCGTGGCACAGGTTCTCTGGTACCTCGGCCCGGTGGTCGTGCTGCTGATGAGCCTGGCACTCACTAATCTGGGCGGGCTCGGCGCACGGATCGTTTTTGCCCACCTCCTGGTGATCGCGCTCGGCCTCACTCTGCTGCGTTCGCGGATGAGCGAATCCAAACGCTGGACCGAGGCAAAGGAACAGAAGCTTGAACGCCCGCCCGTCTCGACCCTGTTCAAGGGCAAGTACCTGACCTCGATCCTCGGGCTGGTTGGGATGTACGGCTTCTGGAACCTCTGGGCCGGGACCAACGGGTTCTTCTTCCCCTATATCCTGCGCACCGTGGGCGCGGCGACGCAGGCGCAGAGTGTCGCGATCCAGGCGCTGAGCTTCGCCATCGGCATGGCCAGCATCTACTTCGTCTTCATGAAGTATTCCGACAAGGTGAACCAGCGTACGCTGTTCGGCCTGTCGGCGATCATCCAGGTGGCGGGCATGGCGCTGCTCGGGCTGTTCGACCTGACGATCCCGGTGGCGCTGCTCTACGTCTTCCTGTTGCAGTTCGGCGGCGGCTTCGGCGCGCAGAGCTTCTTCCAGTTGTGGAGCGCGGAAATGTTCCCGACCATGCTGCGCAGCACCGCGCAAGGGCTGTGCTTCGCCATCGTGCGCATCAGCCTCGGCGTTTTCAGCTTCTTTGTGCCGATGCTGACCGCCACCGGCTTTACGACGCTGGCATGGATCCTTACCGGGTTCCTCGTGGTCAGCGGCGTGATCGGCTTTGCCTGGGCACCGCGCAACGAAGGCAAGTCGCTCGAACAGCTCGAAGCCGAGAGGCAGGCAGCCTAAGGGCGTGAGCATAACGAAGGGGAAACGTCGATGCATGCCGCCGAGCGCGAACAACTGATCGTTGAAGCGCTGAAGCGCACCGGCTTTGTCAGCTATCGCGATCTCGAAGCGCAGCTCGACGCATCACCGGCAACGATCCGGCGCGATCTTGCGCGCCTGGAAAGCGAAGGGCGTATCGCGCGGGTCCACGGCGGGGCGAAACTTGCCAACAGCGACGATGTCTCCGGCGGGGTTCTGTCGCTCACCGGAACGCCGTTCGACCAGTCGATTACCCAGAACCTTGCGGCCAAGCGTGCGATCGGCAAGGCGGCGGCGGCGCTCTGCGAACCGTGCGAAGGCATCATGATCGACGGGGGCACCACCACTCTCCAGATGTGCCCGTACCTCGCGGATCTCAAACTTCAGGTGCTGACCAACTCATTGCATATCGTCAACGCGCTTTTGCCGCAGGAAGGGACCCGGATCCTCGTCCCGTCGGGTACCGTGTTTCGCGAACAGAACATCATTCTCGCCCCTGCAGGCGAAGCGAGCATGCCGCGGTTCCACGCTCCCAAACTGTTCATGGGCGCCGCCGCCGTCGGACCGCAAGGTGTGATGCAAGCCGATGCCGTATTGGTCGCCAGCCAGCGGCGTTTGCTGGAACGGGCGGAGC
>JAQVEQ010000257.1 GCA_028697875.1 Novosphingobium sp.
CCTGGCCGAAGGGATCGCTGCTCTTGCCGCAATGGGGGCAAAGGTAGCCGGCCATATTCTCGACCAGCCCGATCACTGGCACGTCGACCTGTTCGAACAGGTGAATCGCCCGCTGCGCATCGATCAGCGCGAGGTCCTGCGGCGTGGAGACGATCACCGCGCCGTCCGGGCGGAAACGCTGCACCATGGTCAGCTGGATGTCCCCCGTGCCGGGCGGCATGTCGACCAGCAGGGTATCGACCGGCCCCCAGTCGGCATCGATCAGCTGGCTCAGCGCATTGCTCGCCATCGGCCCGCGCCAGGCAATCGCCTTCCCCGGTTCCGCCAGGTGGCCCATCGACAGCACCGGCACCCCGTATGCGCTGGGCACGGGCACGAGCTTCTTGTCCACCGCCTCCGGCCGCCGCCCTTCGTTGGCCAGCAGGCGCGGTTGCGACGGACCATAGATGTCGGCATCGACCAGCCCGACCTTGTGCCCCAGCCGGGCCAGCGCAACGGCGAGATTCGCGGTCAGAGTCGACTTGCCGACCCCGCCCTTGCCCGATGCGACGGCAACGATGCGCCGCTTCACCTTGTCCGCCATCAGCGCGACGCGCACCTCCTTCGGCCCGCCGGCCTGCTGCACGGCATCGCGCGCGGCCTGTTCCAGCGCGGCGCCCGCAGCCCGGTCGAGCCCTGCCGCATCGAGCACCAGAGTGGCCGCATCACCCGACAGGCGCAGGGATTGGAGACGCTGGGCCACGGCAGGCGGCAGCTTCGTTTTCAGTTCGGTTTCGTCCATCACTCGGCTTCACTAGCGAAATTCGCGCGCGAGGCACTGTTTTTGTCGCGCCCGATACCTATAAAGGGGGTCATGAAACGAATGGGCGGTTTTTTTGACCAGATCGTGCTGGCCATGGCTGGCAGGCGCAGCCCCTGGGGCGGAAGCTCCGGCGGCGGGGATGACGGCGAAGGCGGCGGGGACAGCCCGCCCGACGGCGGCGGCGATGCTTCGGGCAGTGGTTCGACCGGCGGCTCGGGCGATGGTTCGGGCGGCGGCACACCTCCGCGCGGGCCGCGCAATCCCTGGCTTCCCGGCAGCGGCGAGGAAGGTCCGCGCCGTTCGGCCAGCATCGAAGACCTGTTCCGCGCGCGCGGCCCCGAAGGCCCGCGGCGGCGGACCGGCGGACCGGGCGGTCCCAATTTCCGCTTTCCCGAACGCCCCGGCGGCGGCAGCTGGTTCCCCCTTATCATAGGCGCGGCCGTCGCCGTCTGGCTGGCGATCGGCATGGTTCACCAGGTCGGCCCCAAGGAACAGGGCATCGTCACCACGCTGGGCAAATATTCGCGCACCTTGCAGCCGGGCCTCAATTTCACCCTGCCCTGGCCGATCGAGGAAGTGGAAGTCGAACCGGTCAGCACCATCCGCTCCTTCCGCATTCCCGACAGCGGGCAGCGGGAAAAACTGATCCTGACCGGCGACCAGAACCTGGTCGATCTGAGCTATCTCATCCGCTGGAACATCAAGGACCTCAAGCAGTTCAAGTTCCAGCTCGCCGAACCGGAGGAAACGGTGCGCGAAGTGGCCGAGGCGGCCATGCGCGCATCGGTCGCCGAACAGACGCTGGACCAGATATTCTCCGGCGCCGGCCGCGCCGAGATCGAACAGCAGGTCCGCAACCGGATGCAGGCCATTCTCGATGCCTATCGCGCGGGGATCGCCGTGCAGGGCGTGGAAATCGACAAGACCGACCCGCCCGAACGGGTGGTGGAAGCCTTCAAGGACGTCTCCGCCGCGCAGCAGGATGCCGACGCCGACATCAACCGCGCCCGTGCCTGGGCGCAGCAGATCCTGGCGCAGGCGCAAGGCGAAGCAACCGCTTTCGACAAGGTCTACGCGGAATATCGCCTGGCCCCCGAAGTGACGCGGCGGCGCATGTATTACGAAACGATGGAACGCATCCTGGGCAAGACCAACAAGACCGTGATCGAGGCGCCGGGCGTCACGCCCTATCTGCCGCTGCCTGAAATCCAGCGGCGGGCCAAGGACACGGAAGGGAAATAGGCGATGGAACGCATCTGGGAACACCACAAGCTCTCCATCGTCGCGGCCGTAGTGCTGCTGGCCGTGCTCATGGCCAGCGTGGTCGTGGTACCGGAGACCCAGCAGGCCGTGATTATCCGCACCGGCGAACCGGTGCGCGTAATCAACCGGTTCCGCCCCAATGTGCCTTACGGCCAGACGGGCGCCGGGCTGGTGCTGCGCATCCCCTTCCTCGAACGCATCCAGCGGGTCGACAAGCGCGTGATCGCGCTCGACATGGAACGCCAGCAGGTGCTGTCGGCCGACCAGCAGCGGTTGCAGGTGGACGCCTATGCCCGCTTCCGCATCATCGATCCGGTGCTGATGGTCGAAACCGCAGGCACGAGCGATCAGGTCGTGGCGCAATTGCAGCCGATCCTGACTTCGGTGCTACGCCAGGAGCTTGGACGCCGCACTTTCGCCTCGCTGCTCACGGCGGAACGCGGTTCGGCCATGACCAACATTCGCGAGAACCTCGACCGCCAGGCGCGTGAATACGGCGCGCAGATCATCGACGTGCGGATCAAGCGCACCGACCTGCCCGACGGCACCCCGCTCGAAGCGGCCTATACGCGGATGCAGACCGACCGCGAACGCGAAGCGGCGACGATCCGCGCCCAAGGGCGCAAGCAGGCGCAGATCATTCGCGCCGAGGCGGAAGCGGAAGCGGCCAAAACTTATGCCGCCGCATTCGGCAAGGACCCCAAGTTCTACGACTTCTACCGCGCAATGCAGAGCTATGTGACGACGTTCGAAAGCGGCGAGGGCGAAAGCTCGATCATCCTCTCGCCCGACAACGAATATCTCCGCCAGTTCCGCGGCAAACAATAAGGCGTCGCACGGAGGGGCCGGGCCATGGCGCGGGGCCGGGGCCGGTGTTTCCGGGCGATGCGGCAGCAAATGGGGTGAAAGCGGCCGGCACGATGCGGAATTCGTGCCGGCCGCGCTCGCCATTCAATCCCTGTTAAGGGCAGGAGTCCTGAATCGGGGAAGTGAGTGCCGATCCTGCCGCCCGGGCGGCCAGGAATAACGAGAGGACGTGAAACCCGTGCGTTATGCTTATGGAGTAACGAGTGCGCTGCTGGTCGGCGGTGCAATGGTATCCCTGGTGACCGGCGTTCCCGCTGGCGCGCAGGTTGCTCAGAACGACGCGCAGCAAATGCGCACGGTCGCACCCAGTGCGGGGGCCCCGGCAAGTTTCGCCGACCTGACCGAGCAACTGGCCCCGGCCGTGGTCAACATTTCGACCCGCCAGCGCGTCAAGGTCCAGGGTAACCCGCTGGCGCAGCTGTTCGGCATGCCCGACGGGGGACCGCAGACGCGCGAAGCGCAGTCGCTCGGCTCCGGCTTCATTATTTCGGCCGACGGCTACGTAGTGACCAACAATCACGTCATTACCGCCGACGGCAAGGGCGAGGTCGAATCGATCACCGTGACCACGCCCGACGGCACCGAATATCCGGCGAAACTGATCGGACGCG
>JAQVEQ010000050.1 GCA_028697875.1 Novosphingobium sp.
TCAATCTCGGCGTGCTCTATGCTCTGCGCAAGGGACAGGCGGAACGCTACATCGAACGCGTCTTCGCCCATTGGGGGGGCATGGCGGAAATCCCGCCGATGCGGACTTCCTGACGGCGCTGCTGGCGGACTTCGGCTGGAATGCCACCGATTTCGAGGCATTTATCCGGAGCGACGAGGCGGCCGAGGAGTATGAGCGGCTGTTCCAGCTGGCCGCGGCAGACAAGGTCTTCGGCGTGCCGACTTTCGTGATCGACGGTGAGCTGTGGTGGGGCAACGACCGCCTGTTCATGGTCGATGAATACCTGGCCGCTTCGGCCGTGGCGGCCGACGTGCCTGCCTGAGCAATTTGTTGGGAGATTGAGATGACCAAGCGCCTGCGCGCTCCTTCCGATATCAACGGCGTCTGGGCGATCATCCCGACGCCTGCGACGCCCGACGCCGGGGACTGGCGCGCCACCGATACGGTCGATCTCGACGAGACGGCGCGGATTGTCGAACTGCTGATCGAAGGCGGGGTCAGCGGCATCCTGTCGATGGGTACGCTGGGCGAATGCGCCACGCTGACCTGGCCGGAAAAGCAGAAGTTCATGGCCGCCCTGGTCGAATCCGCGCGTGGTCGCGTTCCCGTTTTCGTCGGGACCACGGCCAGCAATACGCGCGATACTGTGGAGCAATCGCGCTATGCCTATGACCTGGGCGCGGACGGCACGATGCTGGGCTTGCCGCACTGGTGCGCGATTTCACTGCCCAATGCGGTGCAGTTCTACCGCGACGTGGCCGAAGGCACGCCCGACCTCAACATCGCGATCTATGCCAATGTCGAGGCTTTCAAGTTCGACTTCCCGACCCCGTTCTGGGCACAGGTGGCCGATATCCCGCAGGTGGTGACGGCCAAGTACAGCGGTCCGGCCACTCTGATGCAGGACCTTGCCGCCATTCGCGGCCAGATCAAGCTGCTGCCCAACGAATACAATTACTATGGCTGCGCCCGGATGGACGACCGGATCGATTCCTTCTGGTCGAGCGGGGCGGTCTGCGGTCCCAACGTGGCGATCCACCTCCACGATCTCGTGGCCGAGGCGCGCCGCACCGGCGACTGGTCCGAGGCGCAGGCCTTTGCCGGCCGGCTGGGTCCTTCGGGGGCCGCGCTGTTCCCCGAAGGCAGCTTCAAGATCTTTTCGACCTACAACATCGCGCTGGAAAAGGCACGGATGGAGGCCGGCGGCCTTATAAAGCCAGGGCCGGTCCGTCCGCCCTATCGCGTGACGCCGGAACCATACCTCGCCGGCGCTCGCCGTTCGGGCGAGATGTGGGCGGAAATTTCCAGGAGTCTCATTGCCGACGGCCAGTCCGTCGCCGCCGAATAAATCACGGGAGAAATACACCATGTCGGATGTCATGGAAAAGAGTGCCGCGGTCGCCGAAAACCCGTTCAAGGCCGAATATGGCCACCTGATCGGCGGCGAATGGGTCGGAGGGTCGAGCGGCAAGCTCATCGACCAGTTGAACCCGGCGACCGGGCAGGTCCTGGGACGGATCCAGGCAGGCAGTGCCGAGGACGCGGCACGGGCGGTCAAGGCTGCGGCCGATGCCTTTCCGGCGTGGTCGTGCACGTCCCATTCCGAACGTCAGGCGATCCTGTTCGAAATGGGGCGCCGCCTGAAAGAGAACGCGGGTCACTTCGCGCGGCTGGAAACGATGGGCAATGGCAAGCACATCGTCGAATCCACGCATTTCGATCTTCCCATGACGATCGACACCTTCGAATACTTCGCCGGCACGGCCTACATCGCATTGACCGGCGAACTGGAAGCCGATGAGGAATTCACGGCGATGATCTATCGCCAGCCGATCGGCGTTTGCGCGCAGATCATTCCGTGGAACGTCCCGCTGCTGATGATGGCGATGAAGATCGCGCCGGCGCTGGCCTGCGGCAACACGCTGGTGCTCAAGCCGGCCGAGACGACTTCGCTTTCGGTCCTCGAGTTCTTCAAGATGGTCGAGGATCTTCTGCCGCCCGGCGTCGTCAACGTGCTGACCGGTTACGGCGCGGATGTCGGCGAAGCGCTGGTGACCAACAATGCGGTGCGCAAGGTGGCCTTTACCGGTTCCACGCTGACGGGCCGCAAGATCATCGAATATGCGGCCAAGAACATCATTCCGCAGACGCTCGAACTGGGCGGCAAGTCGGCGCAGATCGTCTGCAAGTCGGCCGATATCGATGCGGCGGTGGAAGGCGTTACCGCGTCCACGGTGTTCAACAAGGGCGAAGTCTGCCTCGCTGGATCGCGGGTCTTCGTGCACGAGGACGTGCGTGACGAGTTCGTTTCCAAGCTGGTCGACCAGATTCGCAACGTGCGTATCGGCGACCCGATGGATTGGGGCACGCAGCTTGGCGCCATGGCGTCGCGTGCGCAGTTCGACAAGGTCAGCTCCTATCTCGACGTGGCCCAGGAAGAGGGCGCTGTCGCCCTGACCGGCGGCAAGGCGGCTCAGGTCGAAGGGCAGGCCGGCTATTATATCGAGCCGACCATCCTCGATAACGTGAACAACGACATGCGTGTCGCGCGCGAGGAAATCTTCGGGCCGGTCACCACGTTGCTGACCTGGAAGAACGAGGAGGACGTCATTCGTCAGGCCAATGACTCGCCGTTCGGCCTTGGCGGCGGCGTGTGGAGCAAGGACATTACCGAAGCGAACCGGCTGGCGCGCGGGCTCGATACCGGCTGTGTCTGGGTCAACAGCTACTACAACATGAAGTCGGGCGTTCCGATCGGCGGTTTCAAGATGAGCGGTTTCGGACGCGAAGGTTCGCGCGAGGTGCTGCACCATTACACGATCTGCAAGTCGGTGGTGGTCAGCACGGACGACAAGCCGCAGGGCATCTTTTCGCGGTGAAACCGGAGCAATTTCGGCAGGAGAGTTGGTAATGCCGTTCATCAAGAACGCTTGGTATGTTGCTGCATGGGGCGATGAAATCGAGAACGGGGCCCCTGCAGGCCGCGTGATCGCCGGGCAGCCGGTCGTCCTCTATCGCCGGGCCGACGGTGCGGTGGTGGCTCTCGAGGACCGGTGCAGCCACCGCTGCGCCCCCCTGTCGAAAGGGCGCGTGGAAGGCGATGCCGTGCGTTGCTGGTACCATGGCTTGCTGTTCGGCCAGGACGGGGCCTGCCTTGAAATGCCGGGGCAGGACACCATCCCGCCGGGCTTTGAAATCCGCCACTATCCCGTGGTGGAAGCCGAAGGATGGGTGTGGGTCTGGCTTGGCGATCCCGCCCTGGCCGGCGAGAACCGGGTTCCTTCGTGCAAGCTGGACGAAGGCGGCATCCCCTATCGTTCCGGCTGCCTCGACTATGCGGCCCATTACGAACTGATCAACGACAACCTGTGCGACCTTTCGCACGTCGCCTACGTCCACGAGACGACGCTCGCGCGGGACGCGACCGACTGGGTCCAGCGCAAGGCGGACTACACCAATATCGACGACGGTGTGGAAGTGGCGCGGTGGATTCCCGGTTCCCAGCCCTTGCCTCTGCCCGGGCTTCCCGAGCGGGTCGATATCAGGTCCAGCTACACGTTTTACATTCCCGGCGTCATGTCGCTCCTGATTGCCTATTACCCGCTGGGAACGGCCGAAGCGGTCAATTATGGAAGCCCGGAAAGCACGCCGATCTTCGCCTTGCGCAACGTGCATGGCATCACGCCGGTCGACGAACGTTCAACCCGTTATCATTTCGGCGTTTCCTTGCCCATCTACTCGGGACCCGCCGAGGCGCTCGACATGGCGATCGGCATGGTCACGCACGCTTTCGGCGAGGACAAGCAGACCATCGAAGATCAGCAGCGCACGTTGGAAATGTTTCCCGATGTCGTGCTCCGGAACACGATTCACGACACGGCGCTGATGCGCGTGCGACGGCTGATTTCGAACAAGTTGAAGAAGGAGCAGGCCGAAACGTCAGGCGTTTGATCTTAACGGATCAGAACATCCGAAAAATTTTTGCGCACTTAGTCAGGTTTCATGATTATCTGATATCCTTTCTTTATTCGGGGCAGGCGGAAAACAGGAAGCCAGCAACAACAAGAAGCAGAATAGAATCTGGGAGAGTTCCATGAAAAGTTCATTGCGGAACAAGTGGTTGTCGAGTGTGGCGATCGCACTTGCAACTGCGGTTGCAAATCCGGCGCACGCCGAGAGCGCGGGTCAGCCGGGAGCCGGTGCCAACGACGGGCAAGGCATCGAGACAATTGTCGTCACGGCCCAGCGGCGAGCCGAGGACTTGCAGAAATCGTCGGTCGTGATCGATGTGATTTCGCCTGACCAGCTCGCGCGGGCGGGTGTAGCCAGCCCGGACGACCTGACGCGGATGGTGCCGAGCGTCTCGATCGCGACAGCCGCCGTGTCGCCGCAAATCTACATCCGCGGTGTGGGCGACTTCGCCGCGACGCAAGTCAACAATCCGGCAGTCGCCGTCAATCTCGATGGGGTCTACATCGCGCGGACCGCGTCGGTCGGAACCGATCTGTTCGACCTTGAACGGGTGGAAGTCCTGAAGGGGCCTCAGGGGACCCTTTATGGCCGCAATGCCTCGGGCGGCGCGATCAATCTGATTACGCGCAAGCCGCATCTTGGCGTGCTCGAAGGGAATGCCAGTGTCGAAGTCGGCAACCTCGATGCAGTGACGCTGTCGGGTGGCCTCAACATTCCGGTCGGCGATACCCTGGCGGTGCGCGTTGCCGGCAACCTTGTCCGCCGCGACGGGTATACGACTGCCGATCGGGGCGAAGCGAAGAGCGAAGCCGTCCGCGTCCGCGCCTTGTGGGAGCCGTCGGAAGGCATCTCGCTGCTGCTCAACGGCAGCTATGGTCATCTCGGCGGCCGTGGATCAGGTACGGTCATCATCAACGGCCCGGCGGGGATGGATCCCTACACCGACAACACCAGTCCAGAAGGCATCGCCTACGTCAATTCCAAGGTCTATGCGAGCGGCCCGGATCTGCGTCCGCTGGTGACGTCGCCGGATTCGCACGATTCGTTCCAGGACATGGACTTCTGGAAAGTGTCGGCCGAACTGAACGCGGATCTCGGATTTGCCGATCTGACCGTGATCCCCGCCTACCAGAACATGAAGGCGAGTTCGAACAACTACCCGTTTCTAAAGGTCAGCTTCGGTGCGGGCTTCGGCAACTTCCCGGCAAAGCCCGAGACTTCCAATGCCTATTCGCTCGAGGTTCGGCTTTCGCATGAGAGCGACCAGCTGAAATGGGTTCTTGGCGGGTACTTCTATGACGAGCAGCAGTACCTGCAGTACACCGCCAATGCCGGTCTGTTGCAGAACACCGGGCGCTTCGCCGATTTCGATACGCGTGCCTATGCGGTCTTCGGCCAGGCGACCTACAGCCTGACGGACAACCTGCGCGTGATTGCGGGTATTCGGTACACCGAGGACAAGCGCAAGATGTCCAACGGTGCGACCTATATCCTCAATCCCTCCTACCTCGGGCTCGACGAGAGCACGGTTCCGCCGACCCCGATCATCTTCGGCGGCCCTGATCCGGCTGCGGTACTCCTGGCCGAAACCTACAGCGGGAAACGCAAGTTCAAGAACGCATCGTGGAAAGCAGGCGTCGAATTTGATGTCACCGACGACGTCATGCTGTTCGCCACGGCGAGCTCCGGCTTCAAGGCAGGCGGTTTCAATACCCAGCAGCTCCTCGGGGCCCCCGCGGGCAGTGATGAGGCTTCGGCTTTCGACCCTGAAAAGCTCTATGCCTACGATTTCGGTTTCCGCAGCCGCTTGTTCGACAACCGGCTTCAGCTCAACGGGGGCCTGTTCTACTGGGATTACCGCAACCAGCAGTTCAATCTCTTCGCGATTGGCAACACGGGCAACCTCAGCGTCGTGTTCGACAATGCGCAGAAGGCGCGCATGTACGGCGGCTACCTTGACGTTCTGGCCAAGCCGTGGCCGCACGGGACCTTCAATTTCAGCGTCGAATACAACAATTCGAAGTACAAGAAGTTCACCTACGAGACCGCACAGCTCCTGCCCGGGGCATCGGGTTGTGCCGTCGCTCCGGCGATACCGATCGTGATCGGGCCGGCAGGGCCGATCATGGCGGTCGATTGTTCGGGCAAGCCGGTGCAACGTGCTCCCAAGTGGACCGGCGGTGCGGGATATACGCACACGATTGACCTGGCAAACGGTGGCGAACTCAAGCTGAGCGGCGACATGACATTCACGTCGTCCAAGGAACTGACGATCGATTTCATTCCGGAATCGCACGTCGGCGGGTACGCGCTCTTCAATGCCAGCGTCACTTACACCGGTCCGGACAATCGGTTCTCTCTCACCGCGTTCGTGCGCAACCTTACCGACGAGCAGGCGTACAACGACGGATCCGAACCGAACTATGCGCCGGGCGTCATGATCGGGACGATCGGCCTGCCTCGGACCTATGGCGTCCGGGCAGCCTTCAACTTCTGAATTCGTATTTGAGGGGGAAAGGGGGCGCTGCATGGCGCCCCCTTTTTTGTTTCATTTTTGTATGTGTGATCGCCGCGCAGTGTGATCGTCGGCTCACGTGGAGAGGCCTTGCCCGGCCCTGCGTGTTGCCATGGGGCGGCCGGTCTTCGAAACGAGCAAGGATGTGCCGCTGCTGGCGGCAAGGAGTCAGCCGCCCGTTGCCGCCGCCGTTGGGCGGGGCCGGGTGGCTTGGGCAATTACGGCATGCGAACGACGGGTTTGATCGCAATGCCGCGTTCGGCATCGGCGATGGCCTGGTCGATAGCGGAAAACGGATAGTAGCTGATCAGCCGGTCGAAAGGGAATTTGCCTTCCCGGTAGAGGGCGACCAGCCTGGGAATGAGGAGCTGAGGGTCGGCGCTGCCTTCGACGATCCCCATGATGGATCGCCCGCCGGACAGGAGGTGTGCCGTATCGATCTCGAGCTTGCTTCCGGGCGGCATCGCGCCGATCAGTCCGCACTTGCCGCGCGGAGCCAGAGCATCGATCGCAATGCCGATGACAGGGAGCTTGCCGGTCGTGTCGATCGCGTAGTCGATCCCGGACGGTACGATCGCGTGAATGCTCTCCAGGGTCTGCGTTCCCCCCGCATCGATGGTGTGGGTGGCGCCGAGTTCCGTGGCGAGGCGCAACCGTTCCTTGTTGATGTCGATGGCGATGACAGTGGCCGCACCGGCCACTTTCGCCGCCATGACCGCGCTCAGACCGACCGCGCCCGCCCCGAATACGGCGATCGAAGAACCCTGCCGGACTTCGAGACTGTTGAACACCGTTCCGGCGCCGGTGAGAATGCCGCAGCCGAGCGGGCCGAGCATGGACAGATCGAGATCGTCATCGACTTTCACGACGTTGCGCTCGTTGCACAATGCGTAGGTCGCGAACGAGGACTGGCCGAATATGTTGCCGTGAATGCACTCGGTGCCGTTGGAGAGCGGCGACGAACCGTCCAGCCTCATGCCCAGGATGTTGAGCGGGAAGAAGGCATGGCAGTAGCTCGGCGCACCTTCGGCGCAGGAAGGGCAGTGCCCGCAGCTGTTGAAGGATATCACCACGTGGTCGCCGGGGGCGACCGACCGCACCGCGGTGCCGATGCGTTCGACAATGCCCGCTCCTTCATGGCCCAGCACGGCGGGATGCGGCGTGGGCAGCGCGTGGTCGCGCATGACGACATCGGTGTGGCAGATCCCGGTGCCGACAATCCGGACAAGGATTTCGTTTTCGCGCGGATCTTCGAGCTCGACTTCCTCGATTTCCATCGGAGCGTGAGCATGGCGGGTAACCGCCGCCTGAATTTTCATCGGATTGTGCCTTTCCCGGAATGTTCTTGTGTGGCCTGGATATGAATCAGGCTGTCTGCGGCCATGGGCCGATCTCCCGCCCTTTGGCCGCGCCATCCTTGCTGCGGCCCGGACATCCTGTCAAGAAGCCAGATAGTCATGCATCCTTTCTATAGTTGACTTGTCCAGAAGGCGTTGGCAGAGTCGGCCTCACAAGAGTGCATCGCCTGCACGCTGCCAAAGGCATGTGAGGCGGGCAATCGTTTGGGAGATGCAGTGCATGAACGGAACCAATGGCCATCAATTCGGTCCTCTTGACCGTATCAGGACCGGGCTTGATGCCTGGCTGGTGAAGGACGCGGCGTCGGGGCGGTACCGGCTCGATCGCGAAGTCTTCACCGATCCGGACCTGTTCGAACTGGAAATGAAATATATCTTCGAACGGAACTGGGTCTTCGTTGCTCACGAAAGCCAGCTTCCCAATCCGAATGATTTCCTCACGACTTACGTCGGCAGGCAGGCCGTGCTTCTGACTCGTGACCGGTCGGGAAAGCTGGGGGGCTTCATCAATGCCTGTGCCCATCGCGGCGCGCGCGTCTGTCGCGAGCGCAGGGGCAATGCGCGAAACTTCACCTGCCCGTTTCACGGCTGGACTTACGGGACCGACGGCACTCTGCTCGATCTCACCGAAGAGGCCAGCGGCGGTTATGCGGACGGTTTCGATCGCAAGACAATGGGGCTTGAGCCGGTTGCCCGGCTCGAAACGTACCGCGGCTTCATTTTCGCCAGTCTTTCCGCCGATGTGCTGCCGCTGGCCGATTACCTTGCGGGGGCGAAGACGTTCATCGACCTACTGATCGACCAGTCCCCCACCGGCGAGCTCGAAGTGCTGCGCGGCGTGACGCGCTATACCTATCGCGGGAACTGGAAGCTGCAGGCGGAAAACGGCCTCGATGGCTATCACGTCGGTTCGGTTCATGCGAACTACGTCATGACCGTGATGCGGCGGGTCAGCGGCGCTTCATCCAACGACACCCGCACTTTCGACTTCACTCAGGTATCCCGCGGCGAAGGGGGCTTCTTCTCCTTCGATCACGGACATGCCGTGCTCTGGGTCGACTATGCGAACTTCCGCGACCGGCCCAACTTCGAACTGGCTCCGGCGATCCGCGAAAAGCACGGCGAAGAACGTGCGAAATGGATGACCGAAAGGCTGCGCAACCTGCTGTTGTTCCCCAACCTGTTCCTGATGGACCAGACGAGCACCCAGCTCCGCATCATTCGCCCCATCTCGGTCGATGAAACCGAAGTGACGACTTACTGCATCGCCCCTGTGGGGGAGAGCGCCAAGGCAAGGGCTTTGCGTATCCGCCAGTACGAGGACTTCTTCAACGCGAGCGGAATGGCGACGCCCGACGACCTCGCTGAATTCAACAATTGCCAGATCGGGTTCGGCCACGGCCGGGGCCGTTTCAACGACATGTCGCGAGTGGCATCCCGCTGGACCGAGGGGCCGGGGAAGTTCGGCCGTGACTTGCAGGTCGATGCGGTCCTCAGCAGCCAGGCCCCTGCGGATGAGGGACTTTACGTTACCATTCACGAAGACTGGGCGAACCGGATGCGGGCGGCGGTTGCCGGCGAGATGGCGGTCCTGGAGGGAGGACAATGAGCGTGTCGGATCAAGTTTGGGCAGCGGTCCAGCGCTTTCTGGGGCGCGAGGCGCTGCTTCTGGACAACAAGGATTGGGATGGCTGGCTCGCGCTTTACCTGCCC
Source organism: Novosphingobium sp. (assembly GCA_028697875.1). Classification (GTDB taxonomy): domain Bacteria; phylum Pseudomonadota; class Alphaproteobacteria; order Sphingomonadales; family Sphingomonadaceae; genus Caenibius. The sequence continues at coordinate 9,580 of JAQVEQ010000050.1, forward strand.
GAAGCGGAATACTGGCTGCCGGCATGGGATGACCAGGGGGGGCTGACCGACGATCCGCAGACCGAGATCTCGCTGATATACTATCCCAACAGGGGTGGGCTGGAAGACCGGGTCTATCGCATCCGGACGGGCCGTTCGTCGGCGACGTCGCCTCCGATGAGGACCTGCCACATGTTCACGTTACTCGATGTGGAGCAACGGGATGTGGACTTGAGCGTCAGCACTTCGTGGGTCGTTCACTCGTTCCGCGACGAGGAAACGCTGACCTATTTCGGCCGTGCCGAGTATATCCTCGCGACCGAGGGGGATGAGTTGCGGATCGCCCGCAAGAAAACCATCGTTCTCAACGACATCTCGCGCTCTCTGCTCGACATCTACAATGTCTAGGAAGTCTGCGGCTGATCGAGGGGGCGGTATTTCATGACAAGTCCAGACAGGCCCGTGGTCGGAACGGTGATTGGCGACCCCGCCGGGATCGGCCCGGAGGTTGTCGCACAGGCACTCGCCAGCGGCAGGGTTCACGAGTGTTCGATCCCGCTGCTGATCGGCAGTGCTGCGGCCATGGAGCGCGCCGTTGCCGTGACGGGCGGCAATGCCAGGATCCGGGCCATGCGGAACCTGGAGCCGCTCAGCGACGATCCCGGGGTTATCGATATTCTCGATACCGGGGCATTGGCCGCCGGCGATCTTCCCCTGGGCGAGGATACCGTGTGCGGAGGCGAGGCGACCGCCCAGTGGCTGGACGAGATGGACCAGCTTGCCCGCAGCGGGGAGATCGCCGCGACTGCCCTTGCGCCGATCAGTACCGGGTCGCTCAAGCTTGTCGGCAAGCTTGGCAAGGTCATCAGTCCGGTGCCGGGGGAAACCTATCTCGTGCTTGTTTCCGGCCCGCTCCGGGTGGCGCATCTCACGGACCACATGGCGTTGCGGACTGTGTGCGAGACGATTACGCCCGATCTGGTCCTGCGGGCACTGCGAGCACTGGATTCAGCCATGCAGGACTGGGGGCTCGCCCGGCGGCGGATTGTCGTGGCCGGGCTCAACCCCCATGCGGCAGGTGACGAGGAGCGCGAGGGAATAGCACCGGCGGTCGAGCAGGCCCGCGCCGAAGGGGTCGATGCGACAGGCCCCGAAAGCCCCGATGCCGTGTTTCGCCAGTGCATCGAAGGGCGGTACGACATGGTTCTCGCCATGTATCACGATCAGGGCCACATCGCAGTCAAGACCTGGGGCTTTTCGGGAAACAGCGTGATTATGGTGGGCGCGCCCTACATCCATGTCTCGGTGGCCCACGGCACGGCATATGACATTGTCGGCAAAGGCGTCGCCGATCCGGCAATGATGTTGAATGCGATGCGGCTCGCGGGGGAGCTGGCCTCGGGCAGGGGTTTCCCCGACGATGCTTGAGATGCTCCCTTTTTGTAAGTTTGGTTGACCGTTAAGCGGCTTGGCCTAAGTTTGGGGTGAAAACGAGAAAGATGTCTGGCGTGGAACGATGGACGTGATGAACACGAAAAAAAGCACACGATCCTCTTCGAGGAAGTCAGGGCAATCTGCTGTTGTTGTCGGTGACATTAGCTGGCGTCACCGTTCGGCTGCGCGGCTGATGAACATTGCAGTGCAGCGCCAGCAGGAGCGCGTAATCGCGATCATGGTCAAGGCGGGCTATACCAAGATGCGCCTTGCCCACATCAACCTGACGCGCAATCTCGACCTTGAAGGCAACACGATTACCGAACTGGCCAATCGCGCAGCCATGACCAAGCAAGCGATGGGGGAACTGGTCGACCAGTGCGAGAAGATCAGGATCGTCGAACGTACGGCTGATCCCAAGGACCGGCGGGTGTGGATCGTGAAGTTCACCGATACCGGGCTTGCTTGGCTGGGTGAACTGGGCAAGGCAGTGGCGCAGGTGGAAGGAGAGATGGTCGAGATCGTCGGAGAACCGGCCTTCGAAGCAATGAAGGACTTGCTAGCGGCCTACAATCGGGCCGAACTGCCGCCGATCGACTGAATGCTTCCGGAGCGGCGCGTCCGCCGGCCGGGGGTCAGTTGCCCCCCGGCTTGGCTGCCGGAATAGAGATCCACCCGTCCTCGACGCGTACTGGATAGGTCTTGACCGGCTCGTAGCACGGAAAGGTAATCGCTTCGCCCGAGCGGATGTTGAACGATCCGCCATGAAACGGGCATTCGATCGTGCTGCCCTCCTGATAGCCGTCGCTCAGCATGCCTTCGCCGTGTGTGCAGCGGTTGTCGGTCACGAAATATTCGCCGTCCACCATATAGGCGACAAGCGGCGGGAAACCCTCTGCCTCCACTGCTACGGGCGTGTCTTCTGCGATGCTGTTCGTTTCGCAAAGGCGGACGTAGACTGTGTCCTTCAAGACAGGTTTCTCCCGAATGTATCGCTGCAGTTCAGCGTGTGATGTCGCCAATGTGGCGAATCTGGCCATTACTGTCAAGGTTCCAGATAGTCAGGTATCCTTTTCAAATTGACACGGCGGAGGTTCATTGGCAGCTTCGGGAGGAAACAGGATGGTCCAGCCTGCAGGTTGACAGCCGGGGGGAGTCGACAGACATGGAAAAGACAATTATCGCTCCGCTGCTGGAGCCGCTGACGGTTCGCGGCGTGACCTTGCCCAACCGGGTTGTCATGTCGCCGATGTCGCGCACTGCCTCGCCCGATGGAATTCCGGGGGCGGCCCTGGCCGAATACTACGGGAAGCGGGCCGAAGGCGGCGTCGGCACGATCTTTACCGAAGGCGCGCGGATAGAGCATCCCGGGGCAATCGGGGACCTCGGGTTGGGCGACAGCGTTGCGCCTTATATGTGGTCTGAACCGGCCCTGGCCGGATGGCGCCGGGTGGTCGAGCGGGTGCATGGGGCCGGCGGGCTGATCTTCCCGCAGCTCATGCATCTTGGCGTTATGAAACGGCCCGGTTCGGGTGGTGCGTTCCGTGAAGATGTGATCGCGGGGCCAAGCGGGATCTGGGGGGCGACGGAAAACCCATTGGGTGTCGATGCGGAAGGGCTGGCCGCGCTCGATGCGCCGGGCCGCGCGCTGGATGATGCGGAGGTCGCCGCCATAATCGAGGCATTCGCCGTGAGCGCGGCCAATGCCAAGGCGGTCGGCTTCGACGGGATCGCACTCCATGGCGGGCATGGCTACCTGATCGACAATTTCCTGTGGGGCGGTACCAACCGGCGGGCCGACCAGTGGGGCGGCGATGCCGTCGAGCGGACCCGTTTTGCGGTCGAGGTCGTGCGGGCCGTACGGGCCGCGGTGGGCGGGGACATGCCGATTTCATTCCGCTTTTCGCAATGGAAGCCGCAGGATCTGACCGCCCATCTCGGCGCGACGCCACAGGAACTGGAGCGGGTGCTCGGCCCCATTGCCGATGCCGGGATCGACATCTTCGAGGCGAGCACGCGCGACTTCTCGGAACCGGCCTTTGCCGGGAGTCCGCTCAGTCTCGCGGGGTGGACGCGCAAGCTGACCGGTACGTTCACGGCGATGGTTGGCGGGACGGCGGTCCATCGCGAGCGTTTTGCCGGGACGATGACGCCGCCCACGACGATCGACAATCTGGCGGACGTGATGGAACGCCATGCGCGCGGGGAATTCGACCTGCTGCAAGTTGGGCGGGCATTGCTCAACGACCCGCAATGGTTGGTCAAGGCGCGCCGGGGTGAGCCGTTCCTGCCGTTTGATCCGGCCTGTTTTACCCGGATCGACTGAAACACTTGCGCGCTTGCCCTTGCAAGGCACCCGGCTTCCCCCTTAGGTGACATATCAGTTCACGGGTGGGGCGGCAGCCAATCGAGGGAAGGGGCGTCTGGATATGGTCTCGGCCAGTGCAGGAGTAACGAACGCGGCGTTCGGTCTGCTCGGCGGACTCCAAGGCAAGATCGACGACAGCCGGATCGATATGCTCGGCGGCAAGGCGGGCCGGATCTGCAGCGAGATCGAACGGCGGCTGGCGCGAGGGGCATACCGTTTCGGCGAGGCAATCTCGACCAACGAGCTGGTCGAGGAATTCGGCGCCAGCCGTGCGCCCGTGGTCACCGCGCTTAACCACTTGCGCAGTGCGGGTTACCTCAACATCATTCCTCAAGTGGGCTGCCGCGTGATCGCCCCCAGCGCGCGTGAGGTCGACGACTTCTTCTGTCTGTTCGGCAAGGTCGAAGGGGCGATGGCCGGCTTTGCCGCTGCCCGTCACGACGCAGGCGAAATTGCCGCTTTGCGGCGTATCGTGGCCCATATCGAGGAGGAAACCTCGAACAACGACCGCGGGACCGGTGAATCCGTGATCGACTCGATCTGGCTGTTCCACGAATCGATCTGGACCATTGCCCGGTCGCCGATGGAGGCCAGGCGGGTCGGCGCCTATTGGCGCATGGCCGAATTTTTCGCCTTCAACGAAGGCAAGGGAGATGGAGGCAAGCCGCCTTCGCGCGCCAATGCCGAACGTCGGGCGATCATCGACGCGATCGCGGAGCGGCAGGTGGAAGAGTCCGAGCGGCTGATGGAGCGCTACGTCCGCAGCCGCCCGTTCAGCGTCGAACGCTGAAGCGCATTCCATGATTTGATTTCTGTTTGCCGCAGTTGCGGATGCCTCGGCGCGCGCCCAGCCTGGCGCAGCCGTGTCGCGCGGAGGCGTTCCTTCACTTCAGGCTTGCCAGACTCGTCCCGGCCTACTAATATTCTAGTATAAAAGATGGGCGGATCCATCCACAGCGCCCCCTATCGGGCGCAGCATCATTGGGAGAGTAATTGCATGACAGGGCAACTCTGGTCTTGCGTCAGCGCGGACGGCAGCAAGCAGGATCGTCGCATCTACTGGGACAGGGATATCTACGAGCGGGAACTGGAGCAGGTTTTCGCCCGCTGCTGGGTCCTGGTCGGGCATGAAAGCCTGATTCCCAAGCCGGGCGATTTCACTACCGGCTATATCGGTGAGGACAGCGTGATCGTCGCGCGCCAGAAAGACGGCGGCATCAAGGCCTTCATCAATGCGTGCCGCCATCGCGGCAACAAGGTCTGCCATGCGCTTTCCGGCAATAGCCGCTCGTTCGTGTGCAACTATCATGGCTGGGCTTATGGAACCGACGGCAGCCTCCAGGGGGTGCCGCTGGAAAACGAGACCTACGGCTATCGCGGGTGTCTCGACAAATCGAAGCTCGGCCTCACCGAAGTTGCCCAGCTCGATACCTATCACGGGCTGATATTCGCGACTTTCGACCCTTCGGCTCCGCCTCTGATCGAATACCTGGGTGACATGGCCTGGTATCTGGATGTCTATTTCGGTGCATCGGAGGAAGGCACGATCGTGCTCGGACCGCCTTCACGTGTGCGCATCAAGTCGAACTGGAAGATCCCGTCGGACAATTTTGCCGGCGATTCCTATCATGTCGGCTGGACTCACGCTTCGATCATCACGCTGGCCGAGCAGCAGGCCGAGGGCGGCAGGCTCGGGCCGATCGCCAGCGGGAACGAGGCGGCCGATACCGACAACGGCTTCCAGGTCACGACCGCGATGGGGCATGGTTGCGGCTTTTCGACCGATGGCGTGTCCGGTTTCGCGGTCATGCTGAAAGAGTGCGAACTGGGTATGCGCTACCTTCAGGAAAACCGCGCCCGGCTGGTGGAGCGGCTGGGCGAGTTCCGTGGGAGTCGGCTCTATGGTTCGCATATTCATGCCACGGTCTTTCCCAATTTCTCGCTGCTGGCGCCGGCGTTGAGCACGCTCAAGCTATGGCATCCGCGCGGTCCGCACGAGATCGAGGTGTGGAGTTATCCCTT
>JAQVEQ010000258.1 GCA_028697875.1 Novosphingobium sp.
GGACTCCCTCGGCAAGATGGTGCCCTTCCCCTCGAGGCTCGGGAAGCCCGCCGAATATGCGGGGCTGGTGCGCCACATCATCGAGAACGCTTATCTCAATGGCGAGGTGATCCGTCTCGACGGCGCCATCCGCATGGGTGCCAAGTAAAAATAGTCAAGGAGAAAGACATGCAAGATCCCGTCGTTATCGTTGCCGCAAAGCGCACGCCGATTGGCGCCTTTCAGGGGCAATTCTCCGGCGTGTCCGCGCCGCAACTGGGCAGCGCCGCTGTGCGCGGGGTTTTCGCCGCCCATCCCGAACTGATGAGCGCGGTCGACGAGGCGGTTTTCGGCTGCTGCCTGATGGCCAACCTGAAGCAGGCGCCGGCCCGTCAGGTCGTGCTCGGCTCTGGCTTGCCGGAATCCGTGCCGTGCACGACGCTGACCAAGATGTGCGGTTCCGGCATGAAGGCGACGATGCTGGTGCATGACATGTTGCTCGCCGGCAGTTGCAAGGTCGGCCTGGCCGGGGGCATCGAATCGATGACCAATGCCCCCTATGTGCTGGCTCGCGGACGCGACGGCTACCGCCTCGGCCACGGTCAACTGTTCGATCACATGTTCCTGGATGGTCTGGAAGACGCCTACGAAGGAAAGCTGATGGGCTATTACGCCGACCAGGCGGCACGCGAGGCGAGAATTTCCCGCGAGCGGCAGGATGCTTATGCCGCCGAATCAGTCCGCCGCGCCCAGCAGGCAGTCAGCAGCGGTTCCTTCCGCGACGAGATTGCCCCGGTCACCGTCAGCGGCCGCAAGGGCGACGTCGTTTTCAGCGACGATGAAACGCCTGGTACCTGCAACATCGACAAGATTCCGGCACTGAAGCCGGCTTTCGTCAAGGACGGCTCGGTGACGCCGGCCAACGCCTCGTCCATCTCGGACGGTGGCGCGGCCATCCTGTTGATGCGTCAATCCGAAGCGGTACGTCGCGGCCTGCAGCCGCTGGCCCGCATCGTCTCGCACGCGACGCATGCGCAGAAGCCTTCCCTGTTCGCCACCGCCCCGGCACCGGCCATCCGCCAGGCTGTGGCCAAGGCCGGGTGGAACATGACCGACGTCGACCTTTTCGAGATCAACGAAGCCTTCGCCGTCGTCACCCTGCTCGCCATGGACGAACTCGGCCTGTCGCACGACGTCGTGAACGTCAACGGCGGTGCCTGCGCCCTTGGCCATCCGATCGGCGCCACCGGCGCTCGGATTATCGTCAGCCTGCTACACGCCCTGCGTCGTCGCGGCCTCAAGCGCGGCATCGCCGGTCTTTGCATCGGCGGCGGCGAAGCAACGGCGACCGCCATCGAAATCCTGTAACGCCGGGGAGAATCCAGCATGATATTGACTCAGGAACAAGAAATGAACCGCGATGCCCTGCGCGATTTCGCTCAGGAACGCCTCGCTCCCTTTGCCGGAGAGTGGGATCGCGAACGACGCTTTCCGCACGAGGCGTTGAAGGAACTGGCGGCGCTCGGTGGCTTGGGCATCGTCGTGCCCGAGGAATGGAACGGAGCCGGTCTCGACTATGTTTCGCTCGTGCTCGCCATCGAGGAAATTGCCGCCGGCGACAGCGCCACCTCGACCATCACTTGCGTCCAGAACTCCTTGCCCTGTGGCATCACGCTCAATTACGGCACGCCGGCGCAAAAGGAGAAATACCTCAAGCGGCTGGCCAGCGGCGAATGGCTGGGCTGTTTTTGCCTGACCGAGCCGCACGTCGGCTCCGATGCCTCGGCCATCCGCACGACCGCCGTGCGCGACGGCGATCACTGGGTGCTCAATGGCGTCAAGCAGTTCATCACCACCGGCAAACATGCCCAGGTTGCCATCGTTATTGCAGTGACCGACAAGGCCGCCGGCAAGAAGGGGATTTCCGCCTTCCTGGTACCGACCGACACACCGGGCTACATCGTCGCCCGCCTCGAAGAGAAGATGGGGCAGCACGCCTCGGATACCGCCCAGATCATTCTCGAAAACTGCCGTATTCCGGCCGACCTGCTGCTCGGCAAGGAGGGCGAGGGCTACCGGATCGCGCTGTCCAGCCTCGAATCCGGGCGTATCGGCATCGCCGCGCAAGCGATCGGCATGGCCCGCGCCGCGCTCGACGCCGCCATCAAGTACGCCAAGGAGCGCGAAACCTTCGGCGTGCCGATCATCGAACACCAGGGCGTCAGCCTGCGCCTGGCCGATATGGCGACGCGAATCGAAGCCGCCCGCCAACTGGCCTTCCACGCGGCGAGCCTGAAAGATGCTGGCCGCCCATGCCTGAAGGAAGCCTCGATGGCCAAGCTGTTCGCTTCCGAGATGGCCGAAAAGGTCTGCTCCGATGCTGTGCAGATTCACGGCGGCTACGGCTACGTGACCGATTTCCCGGTTGAACGCCTGTACCGGGATGTCCGCGTCACGCAGATCTACGAAGGCGCATCCGATATCCAGCGATTGGTCATCGCCAAGGCGCTGGTTTCCTAACTACTCGTATTTCCAAACTCCTCATGGAGCTATTCCTGGCTCCATGGGGGGGCTTTACCCAAAAAAAACGAATTGAATGATTTCGGAGGAAGACATGAAACAAATTGATGTACACAAATTGGCAGATGAGGCGAGGTTCAATCGCTTTCACGCCAAGGTGCTGTTCTGGGGAGTTCTCATTCTGATTCTCGACGGATACGACCTTGCCGTTGTCGGTGCTGCCATGCCTTCGATCATGAAGGGCATGGGGGTCGATGCATCGCAAGCGGGGTTCATGGCGAGCTCTGCGCTGTTCGGCATGATGGTGGGCGCGATGTTCATGGGAACCTTGGCGGACAAGTTTGGGCGCCCGGTGACCATTGCCTGTTGTATCGGCCTGTTCAGCGTATTCACGGCGGCAGCCGGTTTGACGAATGACCCGGTAACGTTCAGCGTGACGCGATTTTTGGCAGGTCTAGGCATTGGCGGCGTGCTGCCCGGAGTGACGGCACAAATGGCGGAATACGCACCGACCAAGCTCCGTGCCCGTCTCGTCACCATCGTTTTTGCTGGCTATTCGATTGGCGGCATCCTGGTCGCTCTGACCGGTAAGCAGATGATCGAGAGCTACGGCTGGCAATCGGTGTTTTTCATGGCGATCATTCCGATTCTTTTGATCCCTTTCGTCATGAAATCCATGCCGGAATCGCTCCCTGCTTTGATCAAGCAGGGAAAGACCGATGAAATTCGCCGGATTGTTTCGAAAATTCTGCCGGATACTCGGTTTTCCGGGAACGAGGAATTCGTTGTCCCCGCCGAGGATCGTGCCACGTCGGCACCTGTCGCCAAGCTGTTCGCCGATGGCCGTGCCTTCAGTACCCTGATGCTCTGGACTGCATTCTTCATGGGGCTGTTCATGGTCTATGCGTTGAGCTCATGGCTGACGAAACTGATGGCCATGGCGGGCTATTCCTTGGGCTCGGCGCTGAATTTTGCTCTGGTTTTCAATATCGGCGCCGTCTGTGGGGCTGTCGGCGGTGGCTGGCTTGG
>JAQVEQ010000051.1 GCA_028697875.1 Novosphingobium sp.
GGTTCAGCTGGAATGCCGCCGTTTCGAGCGCCCCGGTGCGGGTCTGCGCCCCGCGATGGGCGGCAAGGACCGGCTCGACCCCGTCTTCGGGCGAATAGCCCTGCTGGAGGACCGGCAGCATCGACAGCATCAAGCCCGCGTACCACGGCTTGTAACGGTCGAAGGCAGCGGGAGGCAGGCCCAGGCCGGTGATCGCCTTTTCATAAGGCGCGCGATCTTCCGCCGGCATCAAGTCGCGCAGGTTCTGGCCCGCCGGCAGCAGGGACTTCTGGGCGAACCCGGCGCGCAGGCTCTCCGTGTCGGCCAGGTCGATTTCCGTGACCAGTTCGTCCGAACCGGCAAGGGCGGCAGCGATCGGCCGGTCGAACCACACCGTCCCGGCAGGCAGGGCATGAATGGTTCCGAACAGGTAGATCGTCGTGTCCTCGTCCGCCACTTTCCACAGGGCCGGATGGCCCGTGGCAGGCTCGTTCGCAGGCGCAGCGGGCGCACTGGCGGCGGGGTTTTCAACTGTTATCTCGGCCTGGCTCGCCGGGCCGGTCAATGCCAGGGCGAGGACGCAAAGTGCGCTGGCAATCCGTCTTGTCGGTAATTTCATTGCGTCAAACTGCCCCGGCAAAGGTTGCATCCCCGTGAATGCTCTGCCCTAGCCGCCTTGCGCGCCGCATGAAACGGCCTTTTTTCTGTGCGTCCCTGCGCATTGCGGCATTGACCGGGCAAGACCCATCCGCCATTGGGCCGCGCCATGACTGATGGCCGCGCAATGTGCCTGCAGGACATGATCCTCGCGCTCCACGCGTTCTGGGGCGAGCAGGGCTGTGTCATCCTGCAGCCTTACGACATGCGGATGGGGGCAGGGACCTTCCACCCGGCGACAACCCTTCGCGCCCTGGGGCCGGAGCCGTGGAACGCGGCCTTCGTCCAGCCCTGCCGCCGCCCGACGGACGGCCGCTATGGCGAAAATCCCAACCGGCTGCAGCACTATTACCAGTACCAGGTGATCCTGAAGCCGAGCCCGGAGAACATCCAGGAGCTCTATCTCAAGAGCCTGGAAGTGATCGGGATCGACCCGCTCAAGCACGACATCCGCTTCGTCGAGGACGACTGGGAAAGCCCGACTTTGGGCGCCTGGGGCCTTGGCTGGGAAGTCTGGTGCGACGGGATGGAAGTCACCCAGTTCACCTATTTCCAGCAGATGGGCGGGTTCGACTGCAAGCCGGTCGCCGGTGAGCTGACCTACGGCCTCGAACGCCTTGCGATGTACATCCAGGGCAAGGACAACGTCTACGACCTGGCCTACAACAACCACGGCGTCACTTACGGCCAGGTCTTCCTCGAAAACGAGAAGCAAATGTCGAAGTGGAACTTCGAAGTCGCCGACACCGAGGCGCTGTTCGACCTGTTCCGCAAGGCCGTGGCCGAGTGCAGGAACTGCCTCGCCAACGACGTGCCGATCGCCGCCTACGAACAAGCGATCGAGGCGAGCCACGTGTTCAACCTGCTGCAGGCGCGCGGTGTTATCAGCGTGCAGGAACGCGCCAGCTACATGGGCCAGGTGCGCGATCTGGCGCGTGGTTCGTGCGAGGCCTACATGGCCAAGGAAAAGGACCGCTGGGCGGCCGAATTCGACGGGTGGACGGCATGAGCGACTTCCTCCTCGAACTGCGCTGCGAGGAAATCCCGGCGCGGATGCAGGCCGACGCGCGCGGCGAACTGGAAAAGCTGTTCCGCCAGCACATGGGCGACGCCGGCGTTGCGCTGGGCGAAGTTGCCGTCTGGTCCACCCCGCGCCGCCTCGCGCTGGTCGCGAAGGGCCTGCCTGAACGGACCGAAGCCGTCAGCGAAGAGTCCAAAGGGCCGCCCGAAGGCGCGCCCGACCAGGCCATCGAAGGCTTCTGCCGCAAGGCCGGCGTCACGCGCGATCAGCTGGAAGTGCGCGATGTGAAGGGCCGGGCGACCTATTTCGCGGTCCGCAACATCCCCGGCCGCACGGTGAAAGACCTCCTGGCCGAAGCGATCCCCGCGATGGTCCGCGCTTTCTCGTGGCCCAAGTCGATGCGCTGGGGCACCGCATCCATGTCGACCGAAAGCCTGCGCTGGGTCCGCCCGCTGTCCGGCATCGTCGCGATCCTGGGCGAAGATCTGGTCGAATGCGAAGTCGGCGGAATCGCGTCCGGCTACGTCACCAAGGGCCACCGCTTCCATGGTGCGAAGCCGGAACACGACGTTACCGGCACCGGCTTTACCGAAACGGCCGTGCCGCACCACCCGGGCGACATCACCATCGGCGGTGCGCACGACTATGTGGAAAAGCTGCGCGCTTGCCATGTGATCGTCGACCATACGGAACGCGAACACATCGTCCGCACCAAGGCCAAGGCCGTCGCGCACGACGCGGGGCTGGTGCTGGTCGAGGACGAAGGGCTGGTGATCGAGAATGCGGGCCTCACCGAATGGCCGGTGCCGCTGCTCGGCAATTTCGACCCGGATTTCCTTGAGGTTCCGCCCGAGGTTATCCAGCTGACCGCGCGCACCAACCAGAAATATTTCATCTGCCGCGACAAGCACGGAAAACTGGCCAACGCTTTCGTCTGCACCGCCAATATCGTGGCGCTGGACGGCGGGACGGCGATTGTCGACGGCAACCGCAAGGTCCTCGCCGCGCGCCTTTCCGACGCGCGCTTCTTCTGGGATGTGGACCGCAAGAAGCCGCTGGCCGAACACGCGCGGAAACTCGCCAATATCGTGTTCCACGAAAAGCTCGGCACCGTGTCCGACAAGGTCGAACGCGTGGCGAAGCTGGCCGAATGGCTGGCGAGCGAAGGGATCGTGCCGAATTGCGACCCGGCGCTGGCGCGGCAGGCGGCCGAACTGTGCAAGGCTGACCTCGTCACCGAAATGGTCGGCGAATTCCCCGAACTGCAAGGCCTGATGGGCGGCTACTACGCCCGCGCCGAAGGCCTGCCGGACGCCGTGGCCGACGCCATCCGCGACCACTACAAACCGGTCGGGCAGGGCGACGATGTCCCCACCGCGCCGGTGACGGTCGCCGTATCGCTGGCGGACAAGCTGGATACCCTCCGCAGCTTCTTCTCCATCGACGAGAAGCCGACCGGTTCGAAGGATCCGTTCGCCCTGCGCCGTGCCGCCCTGGGGATCATCCGCCTCGTTACCGAAAACAAGCTGCGTATGAGCATTGGCGAAGGCGATCTGCTCCATTTCTTCGCCGACCGTCTCAAGGTCCAGCAGAAGGAAGCGGGCGTACGCCACGACCTGATCGACGCGGTTTTCGCGCTCGGCGGGGAGGACGATCTCGTCCGCCTGCTGGCCCGGGTCCACGCGCTCCAGGCGTTCGTCGGCACGGAAGACGGCGCCAACCTGCTGGCCGGGTACAAGCGCGCGGCCAATATCCTCAAGAAAGAGGAATGGCTGGGTGTGGAAGGCGAAATCGCCCGCACCGGCGAGGAAGATCCGCTCGCCATGGTCGATGATCCCGACCTTGCCCCCGTGATTGCCGCCAAGATGGCGCAGGCCCACGAGAAAGAGCTTTCCTACACGCTCGAACCGGCGGAAAAGGCGCTGATCGATGCGCTTGCCACGGCCGAACCCAAGGCCGCTTCCGCCATCGCGGCGGAAGACTTCGCCGGAGCGATGGCGGCCCTGGCTTCGCTGCGCGCGCCGATCGATGCCTTCTTCGACGAGGTGACGGTGAACGACAGCAATCCCGACAAACGTGCCGCCCGGCTCGACTTGCTTGCACAGTTCCGTGCTGCGGTGCACAAAGTTGCGGATTTTTCGCGTATCGAGGGGTGAGCGCTTTTCGGCTCCGAACAGTGTCAACTGTGTCAACTTCGCCCTGGATTTAAAGGAAACGGCGGGGATAGATGAACAAATCGGTCTATACTTTCGGCGGTGGCGTCCAGCATGACGATCCCCGCGCACGGGACAAGACGATCATGGGCGGCAAGGGCGCGAACCTTGCCGAAATGGCGGGGATTGGCCTTCCGGTGCCTCCCGGCTTCACCATCACGACCGAGGAATGCGTCAGCTACCTCGCCGGCGGTTCCGACTTCTCGGACGAACTGCGCGCCGATGTCGCCGCCGCGCTGACCCATATCGAAAAGGCCGTGGGCAAGACCTTCGGCGATCCTTCCGATCCGCTGCTCGTCTCGGTCCGTTCCGGCGCACGCGTCTCCATGCCCGGCATGATGGACACCGTGCTCAACCTCGGCCTCAACGACGAAACGGTGAAGGGCCTTGCCGCGACGTCAGGCGACGAACGCTTCGCCTGGGATTCCTACCGCCGCTTCATCCAGATGTATTCGGACGTCGTGCTCGGCCTCGACCATGGCGCGTTCGAGGAAGCGCTGGAAATCGCCAAGGAAGACAAGGGCTATTTCAGCGACACCGAGATGGAAGCCGCCGACTGGAAGGCCCTGGTCGCCGAATACGAGGCTATCGTCGAACGCGAACTGGGCCGTCCATTCCCGCAGGACGTGACCGAACAGCTCTGGGGCGCGATTTCCGCCGTGTTCGACAGCTGGGATTCCGACCGGGCCAAGGTCTATCGCCGGTTGAACGACATTCCGGGCGACTGGGGCACTGCCGTCAACGTGCAGGCCATGGTCTTCGGCAACATGGGCGATACCAGCGCCACCGGCGTGGCCTTCACGCGCGACCCGGCGACGGGTGAGAAAACCTATTATGGCGAATGGCTGGTCAATGCGCAGGGCGAAGATGTCGTCGCCGGCATCCGCACGCCGCAATACCTGACGAAGAAGGCCCGCGAGGCCGCCAATGCCAAGCCGCTGAGCATGGAAGAGGCGATGCCCAAGGCCTATGGCGAACTGGCCGATGTCTTCGAACTGCTCGAAAAGCACTACAAGGACATGCAGGACATCGAGTTCACCGTGGAACGCGGCAAGCTGTGGATGCTCCAGACCCGTTCGGGCAAGCGCACGGCCAAGGCCGCGCTCAAGATGGCGGTCGACATGGTCCACGAAGGCCTGATCGACGAACAGACCGCGATCCTGCGCATCGATCCGATGGCGCTCGACCAGTTGCTGCACCCGACGCTCGACCCGGATGCCCCGCGCGACATCCTCGTCAAGGGCCTGCCGGCGTCGCCCGGTGCGGCCGCGGGCGCGATCGTGCTCGATGCCGATACGGCGGAAAAGCGGGCCGACCGGGGCGAGGCGGTGATCCTCGTCCGAGTGGAAACCAGCCCGGAAGACATCCACGGCATGCACGCGGCCAAGGGCATCCTGACCGCGCGCGGCGGGATGACCAGCCACGCGGCCGTGGTGGCGCGCGGGATGGGCCGTCCCTGCGTGTCCGGCGCCTCGGGCGTCTATATCGATATGGCCAAGCGCACGCTGCGGATCGGCAATCGCGAACTCAAGGAAGGCGACCTGATTACGCTGGACGGCGCGACGGGCGACGTCATGGCAGGTGAAGTGCCGACCATCGAGCCCGAACTGGTCGGCGACTTCGCCACCCTGATGGCCTGGGCCGACACGCACCGCCGCATGAAAGTGCGGACCAACGCCGAAACCCCGGCGGACTGCCGCATGGCGCGCCAGTTCGGGGCCGAAGGTATCGGCCTGTGCCGGACCGAGCACATGTTCTTCGAGGATTCGCGGATCTCCGCCGTGCGCCAGATGATCCTGGCCGAGAACGAGGCCGGGCGGCGCGAGGCGCTGGCCAAGCTGCTGCCTGAACAGCGCGCGGATTTCCGCGAGATCTTCGAGGTGATGCAGGGCCTGCCGGTGACCATCCGCCTGCTCGATCCGCCGCTGCACGAATTCCTCCCGCACGGCGAGGGCGAATTCGCGGAACTGGCGGAAGTGACCGGCTTCGGCGTCGAACATCTCAAGCGCCGGGCCGAGGAACTGCACGAATTCAACCCCATGCTGGGCCATCGCGGCTGCCGTCTCGGGATCACCTATCCCGAGATCTACGAAATGCAGGCGCGGGCGATTTTCGAAGCCGCTTGCGACGTGGCGTCCGGGCAGGGCGATACGATCGTGCCCGAAATCATGGTGCCGCTGGTCGGGACCCGGCGTGAGCTCGATATCCTCAAGGAACTGATCGACCGCGTGGCGGGCGAGGTTTTCGCCGAAACCGGCACCACGCTCGATTACATCGTCGGCACGATGATCGAACTGCCGCGCGCCGCGCTGATGGCGGGCGAGATCGCGGAAACGGCGCAGTTCTTCTCGTTCGGCACCAACGACCTCACGCAGACCACGCTGGGCGTCAGCCGCGACGATTCGGCGCGCTTCCTCGCCCAGTATGTCGAGAAGGGGATCTATCCCCGCGATCCCTTCGTCAGCCTCGACATCGAAGGCGTCGGCCAGCTCGTGACTCATGCGGCCGGAAACGGCCGGGTCACGCGGGCGGACATCAAGCTCGGCATCTGCGGCGAACATGGCGGCGATCCGGCCAGCATCGCGTTCTGCGAAAAGACCGGCCTGGATTACGTCAGCGCCTCGCCCTATCGCGTGCCGATTGCCCGGCTCGCGGCGGCACAGGCGGCACTGGGCTAATTTTTCCAGCCACTTAAGGTCAATATCTCGAAGCGTTCGGACACGCGCCCGTCGCTGTCCGCCGCTTCGAGAAAGGCCGCTCGCGCCCGCTCGCGCATGTCACGGGACAGGACTGGGGCCGAAGACGCCAGCACACTGCCGAGCCCTTGCGCCCTCAGATCGCCGACAAGCCGGTCGAGCGATCCGAAGCGGACTGTCAGCGAACGGCTGTCGACCACCGGATCGGCCCAGCCCACGCGCTGGAGCAGCTGCCCCCCGGCGCGGACATCGACCAGCGGATGCATCCGCGCCGCCGGCCTGTCGCCGTCGGCCGTCAGCATGGCCTTGCGCAGCTGCGGCAGGCTGCCTGCGCCAATGAAACTGGCGATGGCGAAACCGCCGGGCGCCAGGGCATTACGGATGTGGACCAGGGCACCGGGCAGGTCGTTGACGGTATCGAGCGTGCACAGGCTCGCCACCAGGTCGAACGGGCCGAACGGGAAGGGCCGCTCTTCGTCCAGCGCCGCCTCGCCGGGGCCGGGAACGCTGTCCGCCGCCGTAACCGCGCAGCCGCGCGCGGCGAGGGCCGCAGCCAGTTCGCCGGTCCAGTCCCCGATCACCAAGGCGCTGGCAGGCGCGTGACGGACGAAAGCGAGCCGTTCCAGGACGTCTTCGGCCATGTCGTCGAGGATGTAGCGCGGCGCATCGGGCAGGGCCTGCAACCGGCGCAGGCGCATCCGGGCATGCCGGCGGCGGGACGGGGAGAATATCTTCGGGGGCGGACGATTGGCCATGGCTTCCCCTGCCGCGCCTGCCGTGGCGGCGCAAGCGCCTTGCCGCGCGGACGCTACGGCGTCATGGAACGGGGCATGAGCGCCCGGCAGCTTCTCGCCCGTTCCCTCGCCCCGGTGGTCGATCTCGTCTATCCGCCGCGCTGCCCCCTGTGCGGGGAGGCCCTGGCGGCGCAGGATGGCCTGTGCACCGCGTGCTGGAGCGAACTGTCGATACCAGGCGAACCGTGCTGCGCGACCTGCCAGCGACCCTTCGGCGCCGACCATATGGACGAAGGCGCGATCTGCGCCCCCTGCATGGCCGAACCGCCCCGTCACGATGGAATCGCGGCGGCAACGCTCTACAACGCCGCATCGCGCCAGCTCGTGCTCTCGTTCAAGCATGGCCGGAAGATCGCCCTTGCCCCGATGATGGCCCGGCTGATTGCCGCCAGGCTGCCGGAGATTACCCGCGATACGATCCTGGTGCCGGTCCCGCTCCACCCGTTCCGGCTGTGGCGGCGCGGCTTCAACCAGTCGGTGCTGCTGGCGCACGAGATTGCCCGGATTCGCGGGGCACAGCTGGCAGTCGATGTCCTGCGCCGCCGGAAATCGACGCCGTCCCTTGGCGGCCTGGGCCGGAAGGCCCGCATCCGCACGCTTTCGGGGGCAATCGACGTGGCGCACCGCTGGAAAAGCCGGCTCAAGGATGCCGACATCGTGCTGGTCGACGACGTGCTGACCAGCGGCGCGACAACCGGTGCCTGCGTGAGCGCGCTCAAGCGGGCCGGGGCGAAAAAGGTATTGATCGCCTGCTTCGCCCGGGTCGCGGAAGAGGCGCTCTAGCCTGGGTACAAACGAAGACGCCCGGAACCGAAGTTCCGGGCGTCCGCGTGACGAAATTCTTTGGACACTCGGGCCGCCCCCACGGGGCCCACCGGTCCGATCCCTCATGTGGCGCGCCTCGTATGTCCGGGCTGCTGCCGCATTCCCCCTGTACCTTGGCGCTTTCATCAGCGCGCCAGATCCGGCGGGCGGCCCTCCAAGACCGCAGGGTTTGTTTTCCATTAAAGCCGCCCGCAAGGAAGTCCCTTCCGCTTGTTCCGTGGATTTTGCACGCCATCTGTGGTTATCGTGCAACAAGGCAGCCTGCGCCCGGCAGGCAACGATTACAGGCAAAGGAATTCCACCATTTCAAGCGTTTCAGGCGATTCGCAAGACCGTGAACAAGGCACGGCCTTCATGCCCAAGTTCGATGCCAACGGCCTGATGACAGGCGTTACCGTCCATGCCGGCAGCGGAGAAGTGCTGATGGTCGCCTTCCTCAACGAAGAGGCCCTGGCGAAAACCCGCGAGACCGGCTGCGCCCATTTCTATTCCCGTTCGCGCGGCAAGCTGTGGATGAAGGGCGAAACGTCCGGCCATGTCCTGCGGGTGCAGGAAATCCTCGTCGATTGCGACCAGGATGCCATTGTCATGAAAGTCCTGCCCGAAGGCCCCGCCTGCCACACCGGTGCCGTAAGTTGCTTCTACCGCCGCCTCGACGGAGACCGGCTTGTCAGGCGGGACGGTGCCTGAACAAAAGCGCGCCGCAACCATTGAATGTCGGGGGCATGGGCCCCTTATAAGAAATTATAAGAAACATGTGAGCAAGGAAGGAGAGCCATGCCGAGCTATCAGGCCCCGGTCCGGGATATGCGCTTCGTCATCAACGAACTGCTGGAACTGTCATCCCATGCGGACTTGCCCGGTTTCGAATCGGTAAGCCCCGACTTGGTCGACACGCTGGTCGAAGAGGCCGGGAAATTTACCAGCGAAGTGCTCGCCCCGCTCAATGCGACCGGCGACCGCGAAGGCTGCACTCGCCACGCGGATGGCAGTGTCACCACGCCGGCCGGATTCAAGGAGGCCTATGCCCGGTTCCGCGAGGCGGGCTGGGGCTCGATTTCCATGCCGGCCGAATACGGCGGGCAGGGCCTGCCCCATCCGTTCGCTTTCGTGGTCGAGGAGTTCGTCGATTCCGCCAATATCGGTTTCGGCCTGTTCCCCTTTCTGGCCGTGGGCGCGGTTGCGGCGATCTATGCTGCCGGAACGGAGGAACAGAAACAGACCTACCTGCCCAGGATGATTTCGGGCGAATGGCTCGGCACCATGAACCTGACCGAGCCGCATTGCGGCACCGATCTGGGCCTGATCCGCACCAAGGCGGAACCGCTGGACGATGGCTCCTACGCCATTTCGGGGACCAAGATCTTTATTTCCTCGGGCGAGCACGACCTGACCGAGAACATCATCCACCTCGTGCTGGCCAAGACGCCAGGCGCGCCGGAAGGGACCAAGGGCATTTCCCTGTTCCTGGTGCCCAAGGTGCTGGTGAACGCTGACGGATCGCTGGGGGAACGCAACGCCGTTTCCTGCGGTTCGCTGGAAGAGAAGATGGGCCTGCACGGCAGCGCCACTTGCGTCATGAATTACGACGGCGCCAAGGGCTGGATGGTCGGCGAGGAGAACAAGGGCCTGGCCGCCATGTTCGTGATGATGAACGCCGCGCGCCTCGGCGTCGGCATCCAGGGGCTGGGGCTGGCCGAAGTCGCGTATCAAAACGCAGTCGCCTATGCCCGCGAACGGCGGCAGGGCAGGGCGCTGACCGGACCTGCCGAACCGGACGAGAAGGCCGATCCGATCATCGTCCATCCCGACGTCCGCCGCATGCTGATGGATGCCAAGGCACTGACCGAAGGGCTGCGCGCCCTTGCCCTGTGGAGCGGATTGCTGGTCGAACTGTCGCACAAGGCCAAGACGGAAGAGGAGCGGCGGGCGGCAGACGACCTCGTCGGCCTGCTGACGCCTGTGGTGAAAGGCTACACCACCGAAAGGGCCTTCGAGATCACCGTGAACATGCAGCAGGTCTTCGGCGGCCACGGTTATATCAGGGAATGGGGCATGGAGCAGTTCGTGCGCGATGCCCGCATCCCGATGATCTACGAAGGCACCAACGGCGTGCAGGCGATGGACCTGTGCGGGCGCAAGCTGCCCAAGCACGGCGGCCGCGCGGTGCAGGCCTTCTTCAAGCTGGTGGACGGCGAAGTCGCCGCCGCCATGGACGACCCGCAACTGGGCGACCTCGCGGCGCGGCTCGGCAAGGCCGTGGGCGAACAGAAGGCCGCAACCATGTGGTTCCTGCAGAATGCGATGACCAACCCGAACAACCTCGGGGCGGGGGCATTCCATTACATGAACATCATGGGGATCGTGGCGGTCGGCCTGATGTGGCTCCGCATGGCCCGGATTGCCGCGGCAAAGCTGGCCGAAGGCGCGGATGACAAGGCGTTCTACGAAGCCAAGCTGACCACGGCCCGCTACTTTGCAGAGCGCATGATGCCCGATGCCGGAGCCTTGCGGCGCAAGATCGAAGGCGGTGCGGAAGCCATGATGGCGCTACCGCCCGAACTGTTCGAGCGGAGCTAAACCCCTTTCTTCGGCGGGAATATCTCGCCGAAGAAATTCAGCATGGCGGCCCAGCTCTGGCGGTCCGCGCTGGCATCGTAGGCGACTGCGTCGAGCGGGCGCCGATCGCTGGCCGGATCGGTAAAGCCGTGCCTTGCGCTGCTGTAGATGTGCAGGTGCCAGTCGGCCCCGGCCGCATCCATTTCCTGCATGAAAGCCAGCACATGTTCGCGCGGGACCATCGGGTCCTTGTCCCCGTGGCAGACGAGGATACGCGGACGGATCGCATCGCCCGGACCGGCGCGTTGCGCGGTGCCCAGCAGCCCGTGAAAACTGACCACCGCCGCCAGAACCTCGCCCGCACGCGCCGTTTCCAGCGCCGCCTGCCCGCCCATGCAGAAGCCGATTGCCCCAACAGGAAGCCCGGCCGCTTCGGGCAGGGCGCGGAGGGCCGCGATGGCCGAGGCCAAACGCCGGCGATAGACCCGGTTGTCCGTGCGCAGTTCCTTGGCGAGTTCCTGCACGTTGGCGCCTTCCCCTGCCGCCGCGCCGTAGTAATCGGCCACCAGCACGAGGAAGCCGGCCTCAGCCAGCAAGGCCGCCTTCTGCGCCACGCGCGGGGTGATATTGGCAATCGTCGGAAAGACGGCGATTGCCGCGCGGGCCGGGCCGGCGGGCTTCGCCAGCCACCCCGTCAGCGCGACATCGCCGTCACGATAGGGGCACTGCTCCAGCCCGCTCATTCCGGCAGGAAGTCGGGCACCGAAAGATAACGTTCACCCGTATCGTAGTTGAAGCCGAGCACGCGCGAACCCGCGTCCAGTTCCGGCAATTTCCTGGCGATTGCCGCCAGTGTCGCCCCGGAGCTGATCCCCACGAGAATCCCTTCCTCGCGGGCGCAGCGCCGCGCCATTTCCTTGGCCTCTTCCGCATCGACCTGGATTGCCCCGTCGATCGCCTGGGTATGGAGGTTGCCCGGAATGAAGCCCGCGCCGATCCCCTGGATCGGGTGAGGCCCCGGCTGCCCGCCGGAAATGACCGGGGAAAGCGCCGGCTCGACTGCGAAAGCCTTCATCCCTGCCCAGCTTTTCTTGAGTGCTTCGGCGCATCCGGTGAGGTGCCCGCCCGTGCCGACGCCGCTGATCAGGGCATCGATGGGGGTATCTGCGAAATCGGCCAGGATTTCCTGCGCGGTCGTGCGCGCGTGGATGGCGACGTTGGCCGGGTTTTCGAACTGCTGCGGCATCCAGGCGCCCGGAGTCGAGGCGACCAGTTCCTGCGCCCGTTCCAGCGCCCCCTTCATGCCCTTTTCCCGGGGCGTGAGATCGAACGTGGCACCATAGGCAAGCATCAGCCGCCGCCGTTCGATCGACATGCTTTCGGGCATGACGAGGATCAGCTTGTAACCCTTGACCGCAGCGACCATGGCAAGGCCGATGCCGGTATTGCCCGATGTCGGTTCGATGATCGTCCCGCCGGGCTTGAGGCTGCCGTCGGCTTCCGCCGCTTCGACCATGGCAAGGCCGATTCGGTCTTTGATCGACCCGCCGGGGTTCGACCGTTCGGACTTCACCCAGACTTCATGGTCCGGGAACAGCCGGGAAAGGCGGACGTGCGGTGTCTGTCCGATGGTGGCGAGAATATTGTCTGCTTTCATGTCGCACTTTCCCTCTCGTGATCGCGATACTGCGGTTCGAATGTCTTGGCCCGGCGGAGGCCCGGAAAGAGCCACGCCCAGATCGCCGTCACGATTATCGCACCTGCCCCGCCGAAGACAACCGCGCCGACAGCCCCGAGGAACGCGGCAGCAACGCCCGACTGCATTTCCCCCAGTTCGTTGGAAGCCGAAATGGCCAGGCCGGATATGGACGACACGCGGCCGCGCATCGAATCGGGGGTGTTGAGCTGGATCAGCGTCCCCCGGATGAACACGGACACCATGTCCGCTGCCCCGAGGACGAAAAGCATCGCCAGCGACAGCCACAGGTCGGTCGACAAGCCGAAGCCGATCGTGGCCGCGCCGAAGATCGCCACCGCCCAGAGCATTTTCACCCCGACATTGCGTTCCACCGGGCGAAAGGACAGCCACAGGGCAACCGTGGCCGCGCCGAGGGCCGGGGCCCCCCGCATGATGCCGAGCCCTTCCGAACCGACTTGCAGGATATCGCGGGCGAAAACCGGCAGCATGGCTGTCGCCCCGCCCAGCAGCACGGCGAACAGGTCGAGCGTGATGCAGCCGAGGAGGAACCGCTCCTTCCAGGTGAACTGCACCCCTTCGACCATCCGCTTCACCGGATGGATTTCGCGCCCGTCTTCGGGCGGATGGACCGGCCTGATCGCAAGCGTCAGCAGCGCCGAACAGATCAGCAAGAGGAAGGAGAGGAAATAGGGCAGGGATGGCGAAAGGGCAAACAACAGGCCGCCCACCGCCGGGCCGACCACGGTCCCGATCTGCCAGGCGATGGAACTCAGGGCGATCGCCTTGGGCAACAGGCGGGGCGGAACGATATTGGGGCCGATGGCACTCATTGCCGGGCCGGTGAAGATCCGTGCCGCGCCGTGGGCCGCGGCAATGGTGAACAGGATCGGCAGGTTGAGCGCATCGAACCAGGTCAACAGGGCAAGAGCCAGCGCGCTGCAACTGTCGAGCAGGTTCGCAAGAACGGCCACCCGCCGCCGCTCGAAACGATCCGCGGCATAGCCGGCCACGGGTGTCAGCAGGAACAGCGGAATGAACTGGGCCAGTCCGAGCAGGCCGAGCTGGAAGGCCGCTTCGGGACGGGCCATCCCGTAATCGCTGCGGGCGATATCGTATGTCTGGTAGCCGATCAGGCCCACCATCGAGGGTGTCGAGAATACGGCGAGGAAGCGCGCAGACCAGAAGAAGCGGTAATCGCGGATCTGCAGTGGCGAATTCGGCTCGTTCACGTCATGCCCATGGCAGGGGCGGGAGCGCTTGCCAAGCGTTCAACACGACCGAATGATAAAGATGTCGGGTTCAGCGCACCCGGCGCAGCTTCGGATTGGGCTGGATATCGTCGATCATCTTCATGAAATCGTCGAGCCGCAGCAGCCGCTCGAACTGGAATCCCGCACGTTCGTCGCGAGTCCAGACGCAATAGGCCTCGATGCGCCCGATCAGGGGCAGGCGAATGAGCACACGGTCGCCGCGACCGACGTGCGCGGCATTGTCGATCATGAAGCCCCGCGCCGACACATTGACGATGTGCATCGTCATGTCTCCGCGATCGCGATGTTCTGCGATTACGGAAAAATCGATCGGATGCCTGGTCGCCAGACGCATGTCCGGGACGGATAGTTGTGCTCCTCCAGCCACTTTGCCGGTGCCTCCCTGTTTGAAGTGCAGGGGCCGGTATGCCGGGAATTGGCTGCAAAATAGTAAATATGCCGTCCCCCCGGTTACGAAGCTAGGCGCAACACTCCGTGCTTCTTCTTCCCAAGGCTCAGCTTGATTTCCGCACCTGCGGCAACTTCGATCAGGAAGCCTGGGTCGGTCACCGCCTGATCGTCCAGCTTGACCGCGCCTTCGGCGATCTTGCGCTTCGCTTCGCCATTGGAAGCGGCAAAGCCGATGGCGGTGCAGGCCGCGCCGAGCCTTATGCCCTCGGCCGGGACTTCCAGCACGGGCAGGTCCTCGCCCAGGCCGCCGCCGGCAAAAGTGGTCGCCGCGGTCGCTTCCGCTGCCCTCGCGGCCTCATCCCCGCGGCACAGCCTGGTCACTTCATTGGCGAGCACGACCTTGGCCGCGTTGATCTCGCTTCCTTCGAGCGCTTCGAGCTTGGCGATCTCGTCCAGCGGCAGGTCGGTAAACAGGCGCAGGAACCGGCCGACATCGCGGTCGTCGCTATTGCGCCAGTATTGCCAGAAGTCGTAGCTCGGCAATTGCCCTTCGTTGAGCCAGACCGCGCCCGCGGCGGTCTTGCCCATCTTCGCACCGTCCGCCGTGGTCAGCAGTGGGGTGGTCACGCCGAACAGTTCCACGCCTTCCATCCGGCGGGTCAGTTCGATGCCGTTGACGATATTGCCCCACTGGTCCGACCCGCCGAGCTGCAACCGGCAGTCATAGCGCAGCGCCAGTTCCCGGAAGTCGTATGCCTGGAGGATCATGTAGTTGAATTCGAGGAAAGTCAGCGGCTGTTCGCGCTCGAGCCGCAGCTTGACCGAATCGAAGGTCAGCATGCGGTTGATCGTGAAGTGCGGGCCGACATTGCGCAGCAGATCGATATAGGACAGCGCGCTGAGCCATTCGTCGTTGTCGACCATCACGGCGTCGGTCGGCCCGTCGCCGAACGTCAGGAACCGTTCGAACACGGTGCGGATCGAAGCAATATTCTCCTGGATCGTTTCGGAAGTCAGCAGCTTGCGGCTTTCGTCCTTGCCGGAAGGATCGCCGACCTTGGTCGTCCCGCCGCCCATGACGACGATCGGCTTGTGCCCGGCCTGCTGGAGGCGGCGCAGCATCATGATTTGCACAAGGCTGCCCACATGGAGCGATGGCACCGTGGCGTCGAAGCCGATATAGCCGGGGACGATCTGCTGCTGCGCAAGGGCGTCGAGCCCCTCCGCATCGGTGAGCTGATGGATGTAGCCGCGTT